>DATENL010000269.1:0-6614 GCA_035275105.1 Thermoleophilaceae bacterium | reverse complement strand
GATCTCGCTCGCCGCCTTCGGCGAGATCGGGCTGACCGGCGAGCTGCGCCACGCGGCGCACCCCGAGCGCCGGCTGGCCGAGGCGGCCAAGTTCGGCCTCGCTCCGGTGCTCGCGCCCGGCGACCGCCTGCGCACCGTGCGCGAGGCGATCGGCCACGCGCTCGACGAGGCGCCGGCCGCGCGCGCGGCGTAGCCCACGGAGCTCCGCGCCACCGGCGGGCACAAGCGCGGTCCGTCAGCGATAACGGCGGGCTCGAAATGCCGCTTTGGCACGTTGACTGCACTATGCGCGGTGAAGTGACCAAAGCGGCTGCCGCCCGCCCGTAGTTGCCGCTGTTTGCGCGCGGGCTCCACGACCCGTCGGGGTGGTCCCCCCGCCACGCGTGCGGCGACTCACCCCGTCCGGCCGATGGGCGGCGGCGGCCGGCGCGGGTAGACATGTGATCGCGTCGCTTCGCCGCCGTGAGCCCGGCCCGCTTAACCCTCCCCCGGCAGGGCCGTGCTCCGGCGGCGGCGGCGTGCAGCACGGACCGGGCGGGGACCGCTACTCTCGCCTGCGGGGAGGGACTTGAGGGGACTTCGCGTCAGCCGTGCAGCAGGACTCGCGATCGCGGCGCTCGCAGCGCTAGCGGTCGTGCCGGCGTCCGCGAGCGCGGGGCAGATCCGCGCCGGCGCGGCCGCTGTGGACGCGTCGTGGCACGTCGGGGCGTCCGCGGGGCAGTACGCCTCGGACGGCTCGTTCGCGAGCGTGGAGGAGAACGATCCCAGCCAGCACTCCACGCGGCGGGCGCCGTCGTACGGCGTCCAGTCGCGGCTGTCGGTCAGGGCGATCGTGGTCGAGGGGCCCGACGGCAAGCGCTTCGCCGTCGTCAAGACCGACTTCTACATCCCGCAGGACCTGATCTGGCGCTACGCGGCGGAGCTGATCGCGAACGAGCACATCGGCATCGACAAGCACAACTTCACGATGGCGGCCACCCACGACCACAGCTCGCCGATGTACCAGTCGACGTCATGGGGCGTCTGGGCGTTCCAGGACGTCTTCGACTTCCGCTTCTTCCACTACATGGGGCGCAGGATGCGCGACGCGGTGAAGCAGGCGGCAAGCCGGCTCGAGCCGGTGCGCGTCGGCGCGGCCGTCACGCAGTACGACTTCCCCCAGCGCAACGTGCCGGGTCCGTCGACGGCCGACGACGGGACCCCGGCCGGGTTCCCCGACACCTACACGGACCACGACCTGATCGTGACCCGGTTCGAGAGCGTCAAGACCGGGAAGCCGATCGCGAACTTCGTCAACTACGCCGTACACCCTGAGGACCTCGAGGGCAACGACCTGATCAGCGCCGACTACGTCGGGCACGTCGAGCGCTTCACCGACCGCGCCACCGGGGCGGTCACGATCTGGACGCAGGGCGCGGTCGGCAACACCGAGCCCGACGACAACCGGGCGCACGACGTCCACGCCCGCGCCTACTTCTCGCACGCGCAGTATGCCCAGAGCGAGTTCGAGGCGCGCGGGATCGCCAGCCAGATCATCGACACCTCGAACGACGTGAGGAACGGCACGCCCGAGGACCCGCAGCGCTTCGCGCCGATGCGGGCGGACTTCGCGCCGAACCAGGTCCGGTTCATGAACCGCTGGTTCCCGGGGCCCGCGTCGCACCCGTACCCGGGCGTCTCCTCGTGCCGGACCGACCAGGCGCTGGCAGGCGATCCGCGCGCGCCGATCGTGGGCCTGCCCGACTGCCAGTCGGCGGGCGGCGAGGCCGGCTTCCCGCCGCCCCTGAGGGACGCGGGGGTCACGACCGACACGATCCAGGACCTCGGGCTGCCGGTGCCCGAGAACTACTCGGCGCCGGCGTACACGGGCCTCGAGGAGGACGTGAGCGTCCACCTCCAGGCGTTCCGGATCGGCGACATCTTGTTCACCGTCTGCTCCTGCGAGCAGTGGGCCGACCAGTCGAAGGACATCAAGACGCGGACCGACCGCGTGCAGGGCAACCAGTGGGTCGGCTACGACTTCTTCCCGACCTGCACGCAGGACGGCAACGGCACCTACAGCGGCGAGCCCAACGGCTTCGGCACCGGCACCTGGACCTGCAAGGACGGCAGGGACAACCCGATCAAGAACCTGCCCGACAGGCTGGTTAAGAAGATGCACGCCCAGGTTACGAACCCGGCGAACGGCTGGGACTCGCTGGCCAACGCGCCGGTCGCCGAGTCCGAGAGCCCCGACGTCCGCAAGATCTGGGGCAACTACACGCACGACGACACGAGCGCCGCGCCGACCACCGCCGACCAGCGCGCCGAGAGCGCCGCCCTGGGGTACAAGGTCACCGTCGCGATGGCCATGGCCAACGACTACAACGGCTACATAGCGACCTACCGCGAGTACCAGCGCGGCGACCACTACCGCAAGGCGCTCACCGCCTGGGGGCCGCACTCCAGCGACTACATGGCCACGCGGCTCGTCAAGATGGGCCGTTACCTGCACCAGCCCGACCGCGCGGACGGCAAGCCGGCACAGGGCGACCCGTTCCCGCTGACCGTCAATCCGGTCGGCGCCGAGAACGACGTCGTCGCCGACCAGATCGAGTGGCCGGGCGGCGCGCAGAAGGTGTCCGCGGACCTGGCCTTCAACGACCGCCGCGCGAACGGCATCGGCGGGGTTGCGGACACCTCGATCCCCGCCTACGAGGCGGAGCTGCCCGACGACACGCCGGCGAAGATCGTGGACGAGCCGAAGGACGTGCAGCGCTTCGGCGCCGCGTTCTTCCGCTGGAACGGCGGCTCGAACTACACCGACAACCCGGAGGTGGTCGTCCAGCGGCGCGTGGGCTCGCGCTGGGAGGAGTACGCCGGCCAGCACGGCGAGCTGCCGGTGACGCTGAAGTTCCCGCGCGCGGAGGAGGTCCCCGCCTACCGCCAGGGCGGGTTCGACTTCCGCTGGACCGCCCACTTCGAGAGCTTCGTCGCGCCGTTCGACCTCGGTGACCGCCCGCGGGCCACGCCGCCCGGCACGTACCGGTTCGTGGTCGACGGGAAGCGCCGCCAGGGCGGGAGCGTCCGCAGCTACCACCTCCAGACGCGCGAGTTCCAGGTACAGCGCTGGGCCGGCGTGACGGTCGAGGACCTCCGCTCGAGCGGGGGCGTGGTGAGCTTCAGCGTCGGCCCGCGCCACGTCGTCGACGTGCCGAACGGGCCGGCGATGAAGGCCGAGCTCGGACCGATCGACTACCCCGACAGCTACTCCGACTCGCCGTTCAAGGCGAAGTACATCGACCCGCGCCGCTGGGCGTTCCGGGATCCGGAGGCGAAGACCGATCCGTCGAAGGTCGAGTGGTACTGCCGGCCGAACCCCGACGACGACGCCGCCAAGGTGCACGGCTGCTCGTTCCGGCCGTGGCTCGACACGGGCAACGCCCGTCGCGCGACCGTCACGTTCGTCGAGCGCGACGGCGACGTCCGCCGCGTCCCGGCGTACCTCGGCGCGAGGGGGCACCGGTGGGTCGCCACGCGCCGTCTGGGCGCGGGTGAGGCCGCCTACGTGGAGAGCGGCGACGTCTGCGACCGCTGGCAGAACTACAACGGCGCGCCGACCAAGTCGATCGGCTCGAAGGCGGTGCCAGACGACCCGCCGCCCGGCTACAGCTGCCTCGGACGGGCGGGCGACAACGGCAACAACGGCGGCGGTCGTCCGGTCGGCGGCGGCGGAGGCGGCGTCGCCGGCGGCGAGGAGCACCGCGGGCGCACTGCCGATAACCCGCTCCACGTGCCGGGGGCGAGGGACTGCGAGGACCGGCGCAAGTTCAGCTTCCGGATCCACCAGCCCCCGGGCCGGCGGATCGTCGCGGTCAACCTCTACGTGGACGGCAAGCGCAAGGCGCACAAGGAGGGCCACCGGATCACGCGCATCCGGATCAAGCGCCTCCCGCGCGGCAAGTTCACGATCAAGATCGTCGCGCTCGTGAACACGGGCGAGCGCGTGATCAGCGTGCGCTCCTACGACGACTGCCGCAAGAGCGGGGACACGCACACGCACGTCGAGCAGCCGCGCACCGCCGCGGCTCGCTAGCGCGGGCGCCCGGCCTGGCGCCTCGATCACGTTTTCCGCGCTCCGAGCGAGTCAGTGTCGGGGTGCGCCCCCCGCCGGTCGCCCGATCGCTCACCCCGAGCGGCGGATTGGCGACACGGCGCTACCGCGGTTTCCTCGATGGCGATGTCACGCATCCGCCTCCCCGTCGCCCTCCTGGCCGCCGTGCTCGCGTCGCTGACCGCCGGATCCGCCTCCCCGGCAGCGGACCCGTGCACGATCGAGTGGGACGGCGGCGCGGGCACGGGGGCCTGGCGGGACAGCGCCAACTGGGCGCCCGACCGCCAGCCGACGAGCGACGACGAGGTCTGCATCCGCGCCAGCGCCGACGTGAGCCTCGGGTCGACGGACGCGCGGGTCGCCGGCCTCCGTCTCGACGGTGCGCTCGGGGTCACGTTCGGCGACCTCGAGGTGCTCGGCACGCGCGAGTCGGACGGGGCCGGCACGCTCAGCCTGAGCGGCAGCGGACGCCTGATCGCCGGCGGCGAGCTGCGGATCGCCGCGCTGCGGCAGACGGCCGGCGTCGTGCTGGGCGACGGCGCGCTCGTCACGACCGACTTCCTCTGGACCGGCGGCCGCCAGCAGGGCGGCGGGACGACCAGGGTGACCGCCGGCGGGGCCGGCCTGGCGCTCGCGGGCGGCCAGCACACGCTCGACCAGACCCGGACGCTGCGCGTCGAGCACGGCGCGACGGGAACGCTCACGAGCGGAAACGTCGAGCTCGACGACCACGCCCGGATCGAGAACGCCGGGCTGCTCGACCTGCACGGCGACGACGACCTGATCGGCTGTTGCGGCATCGCGCCGGCGGTGGTCAACGAGCCGACGGGCACGATCCGAAAGAGCGCGGGTGAGGGCGTCACGCAGGTCACGTACCCCCTCGCCAGCGACGGCCGGGTCGAGGTCCTGACGGGGACGCTGTCACTCGACCGCGGCGGCGTGCCCGGGACGGTCTCCGAGGGCGCCTTCGACGTCGCCGCCGACGCCCAGCTCAGGATCGCGGACGGTCCGATGGCCTTCGGCCATTCCTCGTCGATCGCGGGCGCCGGCCTCGTGCAGGTCACGGGCGGTCAGACGCACCTCGCGGGCGCGGTCGACGCGCGGCTCACCATCGACGGCGCCGGCGCGCAGGTCTTCGTCGACTCGCCGGTCGCGGTCCCGCACGTCACCCTGGCGCACGGCCAGATCCACGGCTCGGCGACCCTCTCGACGCCCGACCTCGTCTGGACCGGCGGCTCGCAGGTCGGCGACGGGGCGACGCGGATCGAGCCCGGCGGGCCCGGGCTGGCGATCGAGGGCGACGCGCTCCACGTGCTGGAGGCCCGCCGGCTCGAGGTCGCGGACGGCGCCCTGGCCACGTTGCGCGGCGCCCTTGCGCTCCAGGACGGCGCGCTCGTCGACAACGCCGGGGATCTTCGAGATCCCCGGCGAGCACGGGATCGGCGTCGCCTGCTGCGGCCGGCCGCCGCTCGTGCGCAACGCCGGCACGCTCCGCCGGAGCGGCGGCGACGGCCGCGTCGCGATCGCGCCGGAGCTGAGCAACGACGGGACGCTCGAGGCGCGGTCCGGGACGCTCGACGTCGCCGGCGGCCTGGCCAACCTCGACGACTCGCACAGCCTCGTCGGCGGGCGCTACGTGGTCACCGCGACGCTCGCGCTCCCCGACGCGCCGGTGCGCACGAACGCCGCCGCCATCGAGCTCGACGGCCCGGCCTCGCGCGTGGAGGACGAGTCGGGCGGGGACGCCCTGTCCGGGCTCGAGTCGAACGTCGGCGAGCTGAGCCTCGCGGGCGGCCGCGCGCTCGCCACCGGCGGCGACCTGAGCACCTCGGGCACGGTGACGCTCGGCGACGGCGCCACGCTCTCGCCCGCGGGCACGTACGAGCAGACCGACGGAGCGACCGCCTTCGAGTCGCCGGACGCCGCGCTGCTTCCCGGCGTGCGCGCCGACCTCACGGGCGGCGTCCTGCGCGGCGAGGGCACGGTCGGCGCCGCGCTGCGGAACGCCGCCGAGGTCGACCCCGGCGTGGGGGTGCTGGCCGTCGCGGGCGACTACTTCCAGACGGGCTCCGGGGTGCTCACAGCGACGATCACGGGCCCCGACTCCCACACCCTGCTCGACGTGAGCGGGCGCGCCGACCTGGCCGGCACGCTGAGCCTGGTCACCCGCGACTTCGAGCCCGGCCCGTCCGACGAGATCGAGCTGATCAGGCACACGGCCGAGAGCGGCGAGTTCGCGACGGTCGAGGGGCTCGAGCCGAGCCCCGGCCATCGCTACTCGCCGCCCGACTACCCCGACGGCGCCGTCTGGCTGCGGCCCGGCACGGTGCCTGCGGTGTCCGTGGGCGACGCCACCACCGCCGAGCGCGGCGCCGCGATCGTCACCGTGACCGCGGACCCCGTCCCGACCCGCGCGCTGCGCGTCGACTGGCGGACGCTCGACGGCAGCGCCACGGCGCCGGCCGACTACGCGGCGGCGGGCGGCACGCTGAGGATCCCGCACGGTCAGGCGCGCGGGGAG
>DATENL010000268.1:0-5110 GCA_035275105.1 Thermoleophilaceae bacterium | reverse complement strand
GAGCGCGGGCACTACTTGAGCTTGAGCCTCTGCCCCGATGTCAGGGCCTGCGGGTCCACGTCCGGATTGAGCTCCTGGAGCCGCTCGACCGAGACGCCCGTCGTCTCGGCGATGCCGCCGAGCGTGTCCCCGGCCCGCACGACGTAGACGCTCCTGCTCGCGCGCCGCTCGCGCGCGCGGGCGCGCCGCTTCTTCACTCTCAGGTCGCGCTGCTCGGCCTTCGTCGCCTTGTCGTCCTTCGAGGAGGAGTCGTCGCTGCCACCGGCGCTCGCGAGGACGATGAGGACGGCGATTCCGAAGACGACGAGGGCGATCGGCGCGAAGATGCGCGCGGGACTGCGGGGGCTCTCTTCCATCGCCGGCGAGGCTAGATGATCAACCGGCGCCGGCCCCCACACCCTCCCAGTCCACGGCGTGCAGGCGGTAGCTGCCGGACAGCCCCTTGAGGGTCACCTCGCGCGCCTCGCCGAAGGCGATGTCGCCCGAGCTCTCGGTCAGCTCCTTGAGGAGCGACGACACGAGCACCTCGCCGCCGTCGGCCTGCGACGCGATGCGGGCGGCCAGGATCACGTTGCGGCCGAAGAAGTCGTCGCGCTCGCGGATCGCCTCCCCCGTGTGCATCCCGATCCGCACCCGGATCGCCGCGTCGGAGTCGTCCTCCGCGCGGGCGGCGAAGCCACGCTGGATCGCGATCGCGCAGTCGAGCGCGCGGCGGGCGCTCGAGAAGGCGACCATGAAGCCGTCGCCCTGGGCCTTGACCTCGAAGCCTCCGTGCGCCCTGACCTCCGCGCGGACGAGCGAGTTGTGCTCGCGCAGGACCTCGAGCCAGCGGCGGTCGCCGAGCCGCTCGGTCATCTCGGTCGAGCCCTCGATGTCGCTGAAGAGGATCGTGACGGTGCCGTCCGGCGCGGCCGCTCCCGACAGGTCCGGCCGCTCGTCCTCCACGGCCGAGGCCACCACGTCGATCGAGGTCTGCACGTCCGCGGTGTCGATGCCCTGGAGGCGCAGCTTGAGGTCGAAGCAGCGCTCGACCAGCACGCTCATCCCGAGCTGCTGCGCGGCGTCGAGCGAGTCGGCGACGAGCTCGAGCGCCCGCTCGCGGTCGTCGGGCCGGTCGCGGTCGGCCAGCATGGCGGCGTAGCGCATGCGCGTCTCGGCCACGAGCGGCGGCCCCTCCAGGGCGATGTTCATCCGGAGCGCCTCCTCGAAGTGGCGCTCGGCGTCGTCGTAGCGCCCGAGCGCCGCGGCGAGCTCCGCGAGCGGCGCGGCCGCCGACCCCTCGCAGGCCCAGCCGGCGCCGACCACGACGTTGCGGTGCGCGTACGGGAGCAGCAGGTCGTAGAGCTGGTCGCCGTACGGGCGGTCGGGCAGGCGCGCGGCGACCTGGGCGAGCATGCTGTAGCCCACGAGGCGGTTCGGGTCGGCCAGCAGCGGGGCGAAGTTGTCGACCGCCACCCGCTCCATCTCGCGCCGGGCGTCGTCCTCGCGGCCGAGCGAGACGAAGAGCAGCGACAGCCCGCAGCGCCAGGCGGGGACGGCGGGGTACTCGGCCGCCAGCCCGGCCATGGCCTCGGCCAGCTCCTCGAGCCGGCCCTGGTGGCGGCGCAGCTCGTAGATCGCGACGGCGGCCCCCTGGGTGAGGTTCGGGTCGACCGCGCCCCAGTCGGCGTGCAGGGAGTGCTCGGCGAGGATCGGCTCGACGTCGTCGAGGCGGCCCTCCATCAGCGCCATCATCGCCCGGCGGATGGCGACCATCCGCTGGTACGCCGGGCGGCGCAGCTCGGCGGCGCCGCGCGCGAACGCCTCGATCTCCTCGCGCGCCCCGCGGACATCGCCCGACTCGAGCAGGTCCACGAGCAGCAGCCCCCGCGCCTCGACCGCGAGGTCGCGCTCGCCCGCGGCGCGCGCGGACTCCAGCAGCTCGCGCACCACCTGATGGCGCTCGTCCAGGAACTCGGGCTCGAACAGCACGAAGTGCCGCGCGTAGAGGCCGGCCGCGAGCGCGCCGGGGTCGTCGATCCGCCGCGCCATCTCGATCGCCTCGCGCGACAGCGCGTCGGCGCGCTCCGACGACTGGAAGAAGGTGACCATCGCCAGGCTCGCGAGCATGCGCGCGCGCATGGTCGAGTCCTCCTCGGGGACACCGGCCAGCGCCTCCTCCATCAGCGCGATCAGCGGCTCGTCCACCAGCCCGATCGTCATGCGGTCCGCGAGGCCCAGGGCCGCGCGCGCGAGCTGCTCGTCGGCACTCGCCGCGCGGGCGGCGTCGGCGGCCATGTAGAAGGTGTCCTTGGCGGCGATCGGCTCGCCGGCGCGGGCCTGGGCGTCGCCGAGCGCGAGGAGCAGCTCGGCCTGCTCCTGACCGCCCACCCCGCCGCGCAGCTCCATCGCCTGGAGGGCCTGCTCGTAGAGCTTGGCGCCCTCCTCGTACGCGAGCAGCGCCATCGCGCGGCCCGCGGCGTGGATCGAGTACTCGACCGCCTTGTCGAGGTCCTGCGCCTCGAGGAAGTGGTGGGCGAGCTCGTCGAGGTGCTCGTCACGGCGGGCGTCGAAGAGCTCCTCGATGACCTCGCCGACGCGCCGGTGTAGGCGCACGCGACGCGTGACCCCGAGCTCCTCGTACAGCGCTTCGCGCACGAGCGCGTGCGAGAACGTGTAGCGGCCGACGGAGCCCTGCGTCGGCGCGATCACCCTCGCCCTGACCGCCTCGTCGATCACCTCGAGGAGCTGCTCCCTCGAGAGCTTGTCCGCGTGCTGGGGCATCTCGGCGATGACCTCGTCGCAGACGACGCGGTCGAGCACGTCGAGGCCGAACTCGCGCCCGATCACCGACGCCGCCGAGAGCGTGAAGTTGCACTCGCGCGAGAGCTGGTCGAGCCGGCGACCGACGACCTCGCGCACTCCCTGCGGGATCGTGAGCACCACGTCGCGCAGGTCCGCGCCGCCGTCGAGCCGGCCCTCGGACGCGAGCAGGTTGACGATCTCGGAGACGAAGAACGGGTTGCCCTCGGTCTCCTGGTGCACCGCCTGGACGAGCCGCGGCGGCGGCTGCACGCTGGCGGTCATCTCGACGAAGCGCGCCACGTCGTTCTCCGTCAGGCCGCGGAGGAGGATGCGGTCGATGAGGCCCTCGCGAGCGAGGTCGGCCAGCACCTGCGACAGCGGGTGGCGGCGCGAGAGCTCGACGTCGCGGTAGGTGCCGAGCACGAGGATCCGCGCGCCCGCGAGCTCGCGGGCGAGGAACTGGAGGAACAGGAGCGACGGCTTGTCGGCCCAGTGCAGGTCGTCCAGGAAGAGGACGAGCGGCTCCGTGCGCGCGGCGTTCTTGAGGAAGGTCGCCGTGCTGTCGAAGTAGCGGAACCGCGCCTCCTCGGGGTCGCCGGGGCCGTCGGCCGCGGCGATGCCGGGGATCATCTCGCGCAGCTCGGGGAGCACCTGCGCCATGTCGGCGGCGCCGGCGCCCATCTCCGCGGCGGCGTCCTTCGCGCCCTTCTCCTCGATGTAGCCGCGCGCCATCTGCACCCACGGCCAGTAGGCGGGGGCGCCCTCGCCCTCGTGCGAGCGGCCGACCAGCACGCGGGCGCCGCGCAGGCGCGCGTACGTGAGCAGCTCCTGGGCGGTGCGCGTCTTGCCGATGCCGGGCTCGCCCACGAGCATCACGAGGCTGCCGCGACCCGCCAGCGCGTCCTCGAGGCTCGCCAGGAGGCGCTCCATCTCGCGCTCGCGGCCCACGAAGACCCCGCCGGCCAGGCCCTCCATCGGGTTCGCCTCGACGGCGATCTCGTGGCGGCGGTCCGACTCGGCCGCCCCGCGTGCGTGGCGCAGCGCCTCGCGCAGCTCGGTCGCGCTCGGGTAGCGCTCGTCTGGCGACTTGGCGAGGAGCCTGAGCACCACCTCCTCGAGCCCCCGCGGGACGTCCGGCGTGTGCCAGGACGGCGCCACCGGCTCGGCGCTCGTGTGCTGCGAGATGACCGAGACCGCGCTGTCGCCGGCGAACGGCGGGCGGCCGGTGAGCATCTCGTAGAGCATCGCCCCGAGCGAGTAGAGGTCGCTCGACGCGTCGGGACCCCGGCCGAGCGCCTGCTCGGGCGCCATGTACGCCACCGTGCCGACGATCGTCCCCGTCCGCGTCATCCGCGAGCGGTCGAGCGAGAAGGCGAGCCCGAAGTCGCCGAGCTTCGCGGTGCCGTCCTCGGCGAGCCAGACGTTGGCGGGCTTGAGGTCGCGGTGGATCACGCCCTTCTCGTGCGCGTGCTCGAGCGCAGACGCGACGCAGTCGGCGATCCGGATCGCCTCGTCGGGGTCGAGGCGGCGGTCGGGCGCCTGGTCGAGCATCCGCTCGAGCGCCCCGCCGGCCATGTACTGGCTGACGATGTAGGGCTCGCCGTCCTCGTCGCCGATGTCGTGGACCGTGACTATCGCCGGGTGGTCGCCCAGCCGGGCCATGGCGCGGGCCTCGGCGCGCACCCGCTCGCGCGCGGCGTCGTCGAGCCCCTCGGTCTTCACCAGGGCGATCGCGACGTCGCGCTCGAGGCTCGTGTCGTGCGCGAGGTAGACCCGCTTGCGCCCGCCCTCGCCGAGGAACCCCCTGACCACGTAGCGCCCGCCGGCGATCTCGGCCGGCCCGTCGCCGGGGCCGCCGTTGGACGGCGCCGCCGTCGCCCCGCCGCCGTTCGACGCCGGGCCGGGCTCGTCGTCGCCGGCCAGCTGGGCGCCGCAGCCGGGGCAGAAGCGAAGGTCGGCGGGGTTCTCCCTACCGCAGTTCGGGCACGGGACGTGCGTGGCGAGCGCGCTGCCGCAGTTGCCGCAGAAGTTCGCGTCGTCCGGGTTCGCGTGGCCGCAGTCGCGGCACCTCATGGAGTCGAGTTTGCCAGGCGCGGGCGATCGGCTCTAGGAAATGGGGCACGGAGCGGCCATTCGAAGACGTCGGAGGCCTTTATTGGCACCTATAGCTGCCAAAAATGGACACTCCCAACCCTCCGAGCCACCGTTATTGCAATCGGACGACGCCCGAGAGGGGCGCCGGCCGGGACGGAGCTCAGCCCGAGGAGAGCCCCCAGGCGGCGGCGCGCAGCTCCTCCGCCGCCGCGGCCGCCGCCCCCGCCGGGTC
>DATENL010000267.1:0-4506 GCA_035275105.1 Thermoleophilaceae bacterium | reverse complement strand
GGCGGCGGCGGCCGGCGCCTGCGACATCGTGAACGTGAAGCTCGCGCCCAGCGGCGGGTTCTCGGCCGCGCGCGCGACCATCGCGGCGGCGCGCGAGCACGGCCTAGAGCCCTACATCTCGAGCACGCTCGACGGGCCGTGGGGGATCGCCGCCGCGCTCCAGCTCGCGGCGTCGGAGCGGCTCTCGCTGGCGTGCGGGCTCGCGACGCTCGAGCTGTTCGACGCGCGGATTGCCCGCGCGCTGCCGCCGCCGCGCGCGGGCCTCCTGGCGGTGCCCCAGGGCCCCGGGCTCGGCGTGTCAGTCGACGACGACGCGCTGGCCGAGGTGCTCGTCGAGGAACTCCAGCACTAGCCGCGCCACGGCCTCCGGCTGCTCGAGGTGGGCGGCGTGGCCGGCGCCCGGCACCTTCGCGGCTCTCGCGGACCTCGCCAGCCTCCGGATCTGTTCGGCCGTCTCGACGTAGGGCTCGTCGCGCTCCCCGGCTAGGGCCAGCAGCGGGACGCGCAGGTGCGGGAGGTCGCCGACCAGCGGCGGCAGCACACCCTGGCCGGCGGTGCGGAGCAGCTGGGCGAGCTGCCTCGGGTCGTGCGAGAGTCGGCCGGGGCGCTGGCGCTCCAGCAGCTCCTCCGACTGGCCCTCGAAGACCGGGAGCCGCTCCCAGCGGGCGACGACGTCCTCGATCGCCGAGCGCTCCATCCACGCCGCCCGATCGTCGTCGGCGAGACGCCGCCGTTCGCGCTCGCGGGGATCCTCGATACCCGGGCTCGAGCCCACCGTCACGAGCCCGGCGAAGCGCTCGGGCTCGCGGACGACGAGGTGCAGCGCCAGCCGGCCGCCCATCGAGTAGCCGACCGGCACGCTGCCCGGCGGCGCGGCCTCGAGCAGCTCGCCGAGCCGGGCCTCGAAGCTGTGCGTGCGGAAGTCGACGCAGGCGCTGGGATAGCGTTTCCCGACCACCCCTGCCACCGCCGCCCAGGTCTCCCCGCGCTGCATGAAGCCCGGGACGAAGATCACGCGCGGGTCCGACATCGCCCCAGGATGATCCCCACGAACCGGACGTACGCCCCGCTCCAGGCCCTCGTCGACGAGCTCGCGCGCTGCGGGCTCGAGCACGCCGTGACCTCGCCGGGATCGCGCAACGCGCCGCTGTCGCTGACGCTCGCCGCCGAGCCTCGGGTCCGAGCCCACTCGGTGGTCGACGAGCGCGCCGCGGGCTTCGTGGCGCTCGGGATCGCGAAGGCGACCGAGCGCCCGGTGGCGGTCACCTGCACGTCGGGCACAGCCGCCGCCAACCTGATGCCCGCCGTCGTCGAGGCGCACGAGGCGGGCGTCCCCCTGATCGTGCTCACGGCCGACCGGCCGCCGGAGCTGCGCGAGGTGGGCGCGGGCCAGGCGATCGACCAGCTCAAGCTCTACGGGGCCTTCGCGAAGTGGTTCGTGGAGGTCGGCAACCACGAGCCCTCGCGCGCGACCGCCGTGCACTTCCGCGCGCTCGGCTGCCGCGCCTTCGAGGCGGCCCGCGGCGGCCGGCCCGGACCGGTGCACCTGAACTTCCCGCTCCGCGAGCCGCTGGCGCCGGTCACCGAGGAGGGGCTCGACGCGACCGTCTGGGAGGGGCGGGCCGACGGCGCGCCGTGGGTTCAGGTCGAGGCCGCTCCGGCGCGGCCGGCGGTCGACGCGCTGGTGGCGGAGCTTCGGGGCGCGTCCCGGGGCGTCTTCGTCTGCGGCGCTGTGGAGGATCCGGGGGCCGTGGCGCCGGCGGTCGCGCAGCTCGCCGAATGGCTCGGCTGGCCCGTGCTCGCGGATGCGACGTCGGGTCTACGGCGCGGCCGCGAGGCCGTCGAATGCGGCGCGATCGCCCACTACGACGTGCTGCTGCGCTCCGAGCGGTTCGCCGCGGCGCAACGGCCGGACTTGGTGGTCAGGGTCGGGGCGACCCCCACCTCGAAGCCGCTGCGCGCCTGGCTCGAGCCGCTCCACCAGGTCGTCGTCGACCCGCACGCCAGGTGGGACGAGCCCACGCGCTCGGCCGAGGTCGTCGTCCGCGCGGACCCGGCGCGGCTGTGCGCGGCGGCCGTCGGGGCGCTCCTGCGGAACGAGCGAGGGCCGGAGCGGGACAGCGGCTGGCTGCGAGCGTGGTGCGACGCGGACGCCCAGGTGCCCGGCGCCCTCGCCGCGGTCGAGGAGCCGTTCGAGCCCGCCCTCTGGACGTCCGTCGCGGACGCGGCGCCTCCGCGGTCCACGCTCTGGGTGGCGTCCTCGATGCCGATCCGCGACGTCGAGGCGCTCCTGCCGCGATCGGGCAAGCCGCTCACGATCCTGGCGAACCGCGGCGCGAACGGGATCGACGGCACTGTGGCCGCGGCGGCTGGCGCCGCGCTCGCGCGGCCCGAGTCGCGCACGTACGTGCTGCTCGGCGACCTCGCGCTCGTCCACGACGCCGGCGGGCTGCTGGCGGCCCGCCGCCTGGGCGCAGAGCTCACCGTGGTGTGCGCGAACAACGGCGGCGGAGGGATCTTCGACTTCCTGCCGGTCGCGGGCGCGGCCGACCCGGAGGCCTACGAGCGGCACATCGCGACGCCGGCCGACGTGGACCTGGCCGCGCTCGCCGCGGCGGCCGGGATGAGCCACACGCTCGCCGCCAGCCTCGACGACGTGCGCGCCGCGGTCGAGCGGCCGGGCGTAGTCGAGCTCAGAACCGACCGCGCCGCCAGCCTGCGGCTCCACCGCGAGCTGTACGAGCGCGTGGCCGCGTCGCTCGGCTAGCGGCACCCCGCCGGCACGTCACTGCTTGCAGCGCTTGTCCACGAGGTCGGCCCAGGTGCGCGCCTCGGCGGCCGCCTCCTTCCGGCGCTTGCGCACAAAGCCGGTGCCGGCGCCGGACAGGATCACCCCAAGCCCCGCTGCCGCGGCCTCGACCGCGTCCTTCGACGTGTCGAGATGGGTGAGCTGGAGAATCAGCACCACCAACGTCGCCACGGCCGCGAACCCGACCGCGAGCAACAGCGAACGCCACCATCCGAGGTCGCTCTGCGCGTCCTTCCACGCCGCCCGGGCGACCTGGCAGCCGTCCGTCCGGCGCCCTTCGCTCTCGGCCACCCCCGCGCTCGGCTCCAGCGCCTGGGTCATCGTCGCAAGTAGCTCCTGTCCCACCTCGTCCCCTCCCGTTCCGTTGGAATGCCAGCCCGAGCGCTCGAGACGCCCGCAGCGACACAGCATGTTCTACCGGGGGCCCGGCGGTCCAAAACGCCGGGTGGTGGGGCTACGACGGCCGGTGCGGGACCGCCTACCCGGAGCGCGCCTCGATGGCCTTCTCGAGCTGCTCGAGCACCTGCGGCGCGGTGTCCTTGAGCCGCTGCACGTCACGGCTGCCCAGCGTGAGCAGCCGCATCTTCTTCTGAGAGATCACGGTCGCCGACCGCGGGGCATCGCCGACCGTGCCCATCTCGCCGAAGAAGTCCCCCGGCCCGAGCTCCGCGATCGACTTCCCGTTCTTGTACACCTCGGCCCTGCCGTCGAGGATCACGAACAGGTTGTACGAGTGGTCGCCCTGGTCGACCAGGTGCTTGCCCGACGGCACCTCGGACTCGGTCACGTACTCGGCCAGCTCGCGCTTCGTGTCATCAGGAAGCGACGCGAACAGCGGCGCCTCGTCCAGCTTGGCTGCGTTCATCAAGCTCCCCCGTCGATGTCGGGCGGCATGATGTCACGTGAGTAGCGGCAGCAGTGCCTGCAGCTTCGCCTCGTTCGCCTCGAGCTCCTCGCTCGGGACCGAGTCGCGGACTATCCCCTCGCCCGCGTACAGGTGGGCGACGCTCCCGTGCAGCAGGGCGCAGCGGAGGGCCACACAGAACTCGCCGTCCTCGGCGAGGTCGGTCCAGCCGACCGGCCCCGCGTACCAGCCGCGATCGAGCCCCTCGAGGGCCGGGATCAGGCGCAGCGCGCGGTCGCGCGGCTCGCCGCCGACCGCGGGCGTCGGGTGGAGCAGGCCGGCGAGCTCGACGCATGCAATCGGCTCGCTGAGCTGCGCGCGGATCGGCGTGCCCAGGTGCTGCACGTTCTGGACCTTCACCACGACCGGCTCGTCCGCCGCGGCCACCCAGACGCTCACCGGCCGCAGCGCGCGCTCGATCCGCCGCCCCACGATCGCCTGCTCCTCGCGGTCCTTGGGCGACTGGAGCAGCTGCTCCGCCAGGTGCCGGTCCACCGACGGGTCGGCGCTCCGGCGCCGCGTCCCCGCGAGCGCGACAGTCTGCGCGCGCTGCCCGTCCCGCCGCACGAGCAGCTCGGGGCTGGCTCCGACGAAGGCCAGCTCGGGGGTTCCGACCAGGTAGCAGAAGCACGAGGGGAACCCCGCGCGCAGCGCGTCGTAGACGGCGCCGGGCTCGGGCGGCCGCCCGGCGTGAACGCGCACCTCGCGCGCCAGCACGACCTTCTCGACCTCGCCCGCGGCGATCCGCTCGACCGCCCGCGCGACGGCCGACTCGAAGTGCTCCGGCGGCGCC
>DATENL010000266.1:0-10184 GCA_035275105.1 Thermoleophilaceae bacterium | reverse complement strand
CAAGCCGCCGCAGAGCCGGCTCGACGAGCTCGACGCCGTGCGCGTGCCCGTCCTCGTGGTGCAGGGCGAGCGCGACCGGTTCGGGATGCCGCCGCCCGGCCCCTCCCGCGAGGTCGCCGTCGTGCCCGGCGACCACGGGCTGAAGGCCGACCTCGAGGCGGTCGGCGCCGCCGTGCAGGCGTGGCTAGGCGCGGTCGTGGGCGAGCGGGCGGGCTAGGTCGATCACCCGCACCGGCTCCTCCTCGCGCTTGCCCTTGAGCGCGAGGCTGGCGGCGCGGGCCGTGCGGCCCGTGTCCGGGAGCCGGGCGAAGAGCCGCTCCGACAGGACGACCTGACCCGCCTCGGCCGAGGACTGGAGCCGCGCCGCCGTGTTGACCACGTCGCCGAGCGCGGTGAAGTCCTTGACCTCGCCCGAGCCCACGTTGCCGACGTACGCGCGGCCGACGTCGAGCCCGACGCCCAGCGGCAGCCACGGCTCGCCGCCCGAGCCGTAGCCCGCCGCCTCGAGCAGGTCGGTGGCGTCGCGCAGCATGTCGGCCTCCAGGGCGTCCGAGAGGAACTGCGGCAGGTAGACGGCCATGACCTCGTCGCCCACCAGCTTGTCGATGACCGCCGAGCGGCTGAGCACGCGGGTGGCCGACTCGTAGAAGCGGTTCAGGAGCTCCGCGACGGCGCTCGGCTCCATGTCCTCCGCCAGCGACGTGAACCCGCGCACGTCGGCGAACAGGACGCCGATCTCCATCTCGACGCCGCCGAGCGGCGCCTTCTCGAAGCACGTGTTGCAGAGGTCGGGGTTCTTGCGCGACGGGGCGTAGCCGAGCCGCCGCATCACGCGGCCGCCGACGCCGCCGTAGGGGGCGCGGCACAGGCGGCAGCGCGGCTCGCTGGGCAGGTGGCGCATGACCCAAACGAAGCGGCGCGCCATGTGCTTCTCCATGGCCTTGAAGAAGTCGACGTCGGAGGGGGAGGTCTGGGCCGGCGCGTCGCTGTCCACTACCGGACAGTTTCGCGCACCTGGCGCGCTACGCGGCGTCGCGGCACGGCTCGGCGCGTGCGAGGTGCGCCTCGCGGTGGTGCTCCTCGTGCGCGCGCCCCTCGTCCTCGGCCGGAGCGGGCGCCGGCTCGAGCACCAGCACGGCCACGAGGAACGCTGCCAGCACCAGGCCGGCGCCGATGAAGAACGCCACGTGGTAGCCGCTGGTCAGCGCCGACGCAGCCGACGCGCCCGCTTCCCGCAGGTCGCCGGCGCGGGAGGCCGACACGGTGGCGAGCACGGCGAGGCCGAGCGCGCCGCCCACCTGCGCGGTCGTGTTCACCAGTCCGGACGCGAGCCCGGCGTCGCGGTCGGTCGCTCCCGACATCGCCAGGGTCATCAGCGCCGGGAACGACGTCCCGATGCCGAGGCCGAGGATCAGCATGACCGGCAGGACGTCGCGCACGTAGACGCCCTCGACCGGGACCCGGCCGAACAGGGCCAGTCCGGCCGCGACCAGCAGGATTCCGGGCAGCAGCGTCCGGCGAGCGCCGAAGCGCATGATCAGCCGCTCCGAGTAGCGCAGCGACAGCGTGCCCATCACGAGCGTGCAGGGCAGGAACGCCAGCCCGATTTCGAGCGCGCTGTAGTCCAGCACCCGCTCGAGGTAGAGGGCACCGAGGAAGAACAGCCCGAACATCCCGGCCACGAGCAGCGCCTGCATCCCGTTCGCGCCCGCGACGTTCCGCGAGCGGAAGATCCGGAGCGGGATCAGCGGGTTCCGCGTGGTCGCCTCGCGCGCGAGGAACGCGACGAGCAGGGCCAGCGAGACGGCGCTCAACGCAAGCGCCTGACCCGAGCCCCAGCCGAGCTCGGCGGCCGGCTTGACGATCGTGTAGACGCCCAGCATCAGCGAGGTGGTGATCAGCACCGCGCCCGGCACGTCGGCGCCGTCGCCGAAGCCGATGCCACGGTCGCGCTCGAGCAGCCGGACGGCGATCGCCGCGGTGGCGATGCCGATCGGGATGTTCACGTAGAAGATCCAGTGCCAGTTGATCGACTGCGTGAGCACTCCGCCCGCGAGCAGCCCTATCGAGCCGCCCGCCGACGCCACGAACCCGTACACGCCGATCGCCTTCGCCTGCTCCCGCGGCTCGGGGAACATCGTGACGATCATGCCGAGGATCACGGCCGAGGTCATCGCGCCGCCTACGCCCTGGACGAAGCGCGCGCCGACCAGCACGGCCTGGCTCTCCGCCAGCCCGCACACGAGCGACGCGGCCGTGAAGACGCCCAGGCCGGCCAGGAACACGGTCCTGCGCCCGAGGATGTCGCCGAACCGGCCGGCCAGGAGCAGCAGGCCGCCGAACGCGATCAGGTAGGCGTTGACGACCCACGCCAGGCTCGCCTGCGAGAACCCGAGGTCGTCCTGGATCGAGGGCAGCGCGACGTTCACGACGGTCACGTCGAGGACGATCATCAGCATGCCCGCGCAGAGCACGTATAGGGCTATCCAGCGGTTTCGGTCGGTCATCGGATTCAGCTCCTCGGTCCGTTTCGAGCAAGGACCGGGTGGGGCGGCGAAACTCATCGGCGGCCGACCGATGAATTTCGCGGGCGGGCGAGGTCTAAGGGGTGCGGCTATGAAGAACCTAGCGAGCCCGACCCCCGTAATTCACATGGAGCTCCACACAGGGGACCTTCCTGACGCGCGGGCGTTCCTCTCGGCCCTCTGCGGCTGGCGCGCGGAGCGGATCCACGCCGGTTGCGGCTCGTACCTGGCGCTCGAGATGGGCCGCCGGATGGGCGGCGGGATCGTGGAGTGCGCGACCGAGCAGCCACTGTGGCTGCCGTACGTGGAGGTGCGGGAGATCGGAGCGGCCACCGACCGCGCGCGCGGCCTCGGCGCGTCCGTCCCGCTCGAGCCGCGCGAGGGGCCGGTGGGCTGGCGCTCCGTCGTGCGCAGCCCGGCCGGCGGCGAGCTGGCGCTCTGGCAGCCGAAGCGCTGACTGACGCCGCGCTCCCGCCGATCGAATAGCTTTCCGCGCAGGGTTCGTTGCGCCGATTCGTGGTCATCGGGGGGCTGCTTGCCGCGCTCGCGGCACCCGTCCCTGCGCTCGCGACGCCGGTCGCCACGAACGACGCCGAGTACGGGCAGCTCGGCCGGGTCTTCCCCGACCCGCTCGCCAACTGCGTCGCCTCGCCGTGCGATCCGAACGCCCAGGGCAACCAGCCGGCCACCCAGTTCATCCAGTACCCCGAGCTGATCGGCGGGCTCAAGTACCTAAGCTCGAAGCCGAAGTGGCGCCGCTACCTGGAGGTCATGCCGCTCGACGGCAAGCTGGGCGACGGATCGGGAACCAACGAGCGGACCGCGTTCCCCGGGAACGACCTGGGGAGCTTCGAGTTCAGTCCGAACGGCCACTACCACTCGGCCGGGCTGCCGCAGACCGGCACCGGCCGCAAGCGGTCCGACCTGATCATGGTCCGGGTGACCGACGAGAGCGTCCCGGACAGGGGCAAGAAGCGATACGCGCTCTCGCTGAGCATCCACGGGATCGAGCGCGCCGGCGCGGAGGGCGGCACGCGCGAGATCGAGGACCTCGTGACGGCGGCGTCGACCGGGACCGCGGGCAAGCGCATCCTCGCCGGGGGCGCATCCGGGCACGTGCCCACGCGCGGCGAGGTGCTTCGCCGCTCGATCATCTACTTCACCTATCCGAACCCCGACGGCTGGCGGCGCGGCGACGTGTCCGAGGGCGGCTTCTTCTTCCAGCGCTACAACGGCAACGGCGTGGACGTGAACCGCGACTGGCCCGACGTCGGCTTCGCGTTCAGGCCGTACAGCCCGCTGTCCGAGCCCGAGTCTCAGGCGTTCTCGCGGGTGTTCCGCCAGGTGGCGAGGCGCGGCGGGCAGTTCGACCAGGGCGCCGACCTGCACGGCCAGCTCGAGGCCGACGCGCTCTCGTACACGCTGCTTCCGCACGGCCGCCACGACTACGGCAAGAACCTGCGCATCCAGAAGGTCGCCCAGACGATCCACGCCGCGTCCGAGAAGGCGCTCGCCTGGTCGCCGATCATCCAGCCCAACGACGCCCCCCGCGGCGGCGGCGTTCCATGCGCGCCCACCGGGGTCGCGACCGGCGACACCTGCGCGAAGATCTACGGCCAGACCTGGGGCTCGGTCTACGACACGATCAACTACACGACCACCGGCGCGCTGGGCGACTGGTTCGACTCGCCGATCGGGCTGAACGCGAACGGGATCGACAACGAGATGTCGTTCTCGCACCTCGACAAGAACATCGTCTTCGACCCCCACACCGAGCAGCTGCACGTGGCCGGCAACAAGGCGCTGATCAACGCGCAGCTCACGCGCATGCTCGACCCGCCCAAGCCGCGCTTCGACGTCGCCGGCTCGAAGGGCTACGTGGCGAACACGCGCCTCAAGCGCAGGGAGAGCCGGCCCCGGAAGCCACCGCCGACCGGCACCCACCCGCAGGCCGACGTGAACGGCGCAACCGGCACCCCCGACCCGGCCGCCGGCGGGATCGTGCTGCCGATCGACGTGAAGCGCAGCGCGAAGGTCTTCGACGGCGGCATGCGGGTGGACGTGACGAACCCGAACTTCCAGGGCGTGGGCACCGGCGTCGTGACGCTGACGATCCAGTGCCAGCGCTGCGACAAGAACCGCCATCCCGGCGAGGTCGGCGGCGACGGGTGGGTGACGGTCACGCAGGACTTCAACCAGGCCCCCACCTACGCCGCGGCGGGTATCACCGCCGCCGTCAACGAGCCACAGCCCGTTACGCGGACGGGACAGAAGGTCCTATGGCGCGCGGTGGTCGACGCGGGCGGGCTCGCGCCGCGCTTCGACGTGGACTTCACGTCGGGGCCAGCCACCTCGAGCGGCGAGACCGGCTCGCCGAACGCGCCCGCGCCGCGCCTGCACGCCTACGACGTGGCCAACACCGACTTCCTGCGCGACCTGAACCGCTTCATCCCTCGCGGCGACCGGCGCTTCCGCACGGTCTCCCCGCGCGGCGTCGCCCTCGGCCGCCAGTCGCTGAAGCGCTTCGACTCGCTCACGCTGGCGGACGACGCGTTTCCCGGCCGCTCGACCGCGGCCCAGCGCGCGCGCTGGTACCGGGCGCTGCGCAGGTGGATCGACGGCGGCGGCAACCTGGTCCTCACCGACGGCGCGCTGCGCGCGCTCCCGTTCCTCACCCGGAAGATCCCCGCCAGCGCGGTCAGCCGGATCAAGGTGTACGTCGGGCAGATCGGGTTCGCCAAGGACTCCGACGGCGACACGCTGGGGGACCCGCTGAACCGCGGCGTCGACATCCCCGGCGCGCGCTTCAACATCGGCATGCGCCGGCAGACGTTCGAGCCGGTCCCGGTGGGCTTCTCGATCCAGGACGACGCCGGCAACGACGAGACGCACGCGCCGCAGTGGCAGGTCTCGCGCGAGGCCTGGGAGAAGGCCGGCGGGCGCACCGCGGCCACGTCGGTCGCCGACGAGGACGTGGCCGGGGGGAACGACTACGAGCAGACCGCCTACGGCGAGCTCAAGCTCGGCCGCGGAGTCATCCGGATCCTCGGCTCGGGCCTGCCCCAGCCCACCGAGGCGTTCGACCGCGACTTCGGGCTTTCGCCGTACGCGGCCACCTACACGACGTACATCCTGATGCGGAACCTGCTGAAGCCGGTGCACACCGGCGCGTGCCACGACCTCCAGCGGCCGCGCAGCTTCATCGACCGCGACTCGCTCCGCAAGGGCCGGTCGGGCCTCCAGCTGAGCGGCAGCGCCGTCGACCGGGGCTGCGGGAAGAACGGCGCCGGGCGGATCAGCCGCGTCCGGATCTCGATCGCCACCCGCACCCACAACAAGGGCCGCTGCCGCTTCGCCAAGCCGAAGGGCGGGACCACGAAGCCGCGCGACTGCCAGCAGCGGCTCTGGATGCGCGCCAAGGGCGCCGAGCGGTGGAGCTTCGACTACGACCACCCGCTCGAGCCCGGCACCTACACGCTGCGCGCGCGGGCGCTCGACGGCGTCGGCAACCTGGGCCTGCGCACCCGCAAGTCGACCCTGCACTTCGCCGTCCGCTGATTGGGCCCGTTCCGGCGCTCTGGCACCTTCGGGATCGTCGGCGTCCTCGCGGTCATGGCGATCGTCGCCGTGATCGGACTCAACGCCGACCCGCGCGACGCCGACTCCAAGGACACGTATGCGCTGATCTTCGGCGTGCTCGCCGTCTTCCTCGTCCTGCTGTTCACCCTCCAGCTCAGCGATCTGAGGAGGGCCGAGGGTGCGGACGCGGACGCGGTCGAGCGCCGTGCGGAGGACCTCGACAACCCGGCGACCGTGGACGAGCCCACGCTCTGGGCGGCCATGGCGGTCCGGCCGATCGACTCGGCGGCCGTCCGCGCCCGCCGGCAGGTCTGGGCCACCACCCGCTCGAGCATCCGAACCGGGATGGTGATCACGGCGCTGATCTTCCTCGCGGTCCCGCCGATCTACCTGTTCGACACGTTCGTGCCGCTGATGATCGGCGGGTCGCTGATCGTGCTGATCGCCGTCTGGAAGTCGTTGCGGCTCCTGGGTGGAGGCGTCGACCGGCTCTACGAGGACGCGGGCAGGGCGATGGCGCCGCTGGGGCTCGACGTGATCGAGCACCCGGACCTGACGATCGAGCCGAAGGGCGTGGCGCCGTACCGCATGGGCCCGGCGATGCGCGGGACGCTGAGGCTCGCGGGGGTTCGGCACGGCCGGCCCGTCGGCGTCGCGGTGCCCGCCGGCGGCGGGGTGAGAACCGAGAGCGCGGTGCTGGTGTCCATCCCGGCGCCCGAGTTCGCCTTCCGCGCGCGAGACGGCCGGCTGAAGGCGGAGCCGGGGGCGCCGGACGCGCTTGCCGAGCTGCTCCGCTCGATCCCCAATTCTCCGCGCTGGAACGGGGTCCGCGGGCGCGGGGCGCCCGGCGAGGGGCTCGTGGTGGAGCGGAAATCGGCCCGAGGCGCGGACTGGCTGCTCGACCTGTGGCTGGCGGAGCGGCTCGCCGAGCGGTGCGAACCCATAGTCCGAGGCTAGGGATTTTGGTAGCTTGCCTGGCTCGGGCAGGTTAGGGCACCCTAATTCGAGGAGATCGGTTGAAGCTGGGCACTCCATTCCTCGCGCTGGCGGCATGCGGCGCATTCGCCATGCCGGGTTGCGGCAGTGACTCCGATGACGGCACGACAACCACGGCCCCGAAGCCGAAGACACCGACCGCGAACACCGAGGCGATCCGCGAGATCGTCCTGGTGCGCGCGGGCCTCGACGAGGCCTTGGACCAGCTGCGCTCGGGCGACGCCAAGGCGGCCGAGGACACCGTCTCGGAGACCTACCTCCGGCACTTCGAGCTGGTCGAGGGGCCGCTCGACAGGGTCGACCACGAGCTCAACGAGGAGCTCGAGGAGACGATCAGGGACGAGCTGCGGAAGAAGATCGCCGGCGGTGCCGAGCCGGCCGCGGTGAGCAAGCTCGTCGACGAGGTCAAGGACGACCTCGCCAGCGCGGAGGCGAA
Organism: Thermoleophilaceae bacterium; assembly: GCA_035275105.1. Lineage (GTDB taxonomy): Bacteria > Actinomycetota > Thermoleophilia > Solirubrobacterales > Thermoleophilaceae > AC-37. The sequence goes on along the minus strand of DATENL010000266.1, from coordinate 2,648 downwards.
GCTGAAGTAGCGTGGCTCGCCGCGTCACAGCCCTGCTGCTCGCGCTCGGCGTGCTGCTCCTCGTGGCGGGCCCCGCGGCGGGCGCTCAGCAGAACGAGCTCGAGCGCGGCCGCGCGGAGGTGGACAGGGCGTCGGCGCTGGTCGACGACGCCCTCGCCGCCGTGAAGGCGGGCGACCGCGAGCGCGCCTACGAGCTCGCGCGCTCCGCGTACCTAGATCACTACGAGTTCGTCGAGGTCCCGATGCGGCTGCGCAACCCGAACCTCGTGCTCGACACCGAGTTCAGGTTCGCCGCGCTGCGCAACGACATCCGCGACGGCGCGCCGCTCGGCGACGTCCGGCGCGACGTGGCCGACGTGCGCGAGGGTCTGGCCGACTCCGACCGCGTGCTGGCCAGCAAGGGCGTGGCGGCGCCGGCCGTCGCGTTCGGCTTCTCGTTCGCGATCCTCTTCCGCGAGGGGATCGAGGCGGTGCTGCTGATCGCGATCCTGCTCGGGTCGCTGTCGGCGGGCAGCGCGCAGAACTTCAAGCGGCCGCTCGGCTGGGGGGTGGCCGCCGCGGTGGCCGCCACCGCGGCGCTGTGGGGCCTCGCCACGGTCGCGATCGACATCGCGCCGCTCGACCGCGAGCTCCTGGAGGCGGGGACGGCGGTGGTCGCCGTGCTGGTGCTCGTGGCCGTGAGCTTCTGGTTGATCTCGCGCCTCGAGCAGCGCCGGCGCCAGGAGTTCATGCGCGCGCGGGTGGCGAGCGCGATCGCCGCCGGGACGACGCTCGCGTTCGCGGGCCTGGGCTTCACGGCCGTCTTCCGCGAGGGCTTCGAGACCGTCCTCTTCTACCAGGCGCTGGTGCTGTTCGCCGAGGGGCTCGGGCTCTGGGTGGCGCTCGGCGCGGCGGCGGCCGTGGCGGCCCTGGCCGGCGTCGGCTACGCGATCCTGCGGCTGGGCAAGCAGCTTCCACTCAAGCCCATGCTCGTGGCGGGCGCGTCGATCCTGCTGCTCCTGTCGGTGGCGTTCGCCGGCAACGCGATCCGGTCCCTCCAGTCCGCTGACATGCTCGCCGCCACCCCCGTCGACTGGCCGCGGCTGCCGATCTTCCTCGCCGAGCTGACCGGGATCCACCCGACGAGCCAGGGACTCGCCGTCCAGGCGGCCATGATCACGCTCTACCTGCTCGGTGCCGTGTGGGTGTTCGCGTTCGAGCCGGCGCGCAAGCGGCGCCGGATGCGAGAGGCTGCAACGGCATGAGCCGGATCCGGGTGGGGGTAGACGTCGGTGGGACGTTCACGAAGGCCGTGGCCGTGACGGTCGCGCCGGCCGAGCTGCGCGCGCGGGCCGTGGTGCCGACCACGCACGCGTCCTCCGACGGCGTGGCCGAGGGCATCGCCGCGGCGCTGCGACGGCTGTTCGCGGAGCTCGGCGCCGAGAGCGAGCGGCTCGAGTTCGTCGCCTTCTCCACCACGCAGGCGATGAACGCGCTGCTCGAGGGCGACGTCCCTCGCGTCGGCGTGGTGGGCATAGGCTCGGCCCCCGAGCTGCGGCGGGCCCGCAAGCGCACGCGGATCGGCGACGTGAAGCTCGCGCGCGGGCGCGTCCTCCGAACCGAGCACGTGTTCCTGGACGCCACGGGCGGCCTCTCCGCTGCGGCGATCGACGACGCGCTGGCCGCACTCGAGGCGGCCGGATGCGCGGCCGTGGCCGTGAGCGGAGCGTTCGCCGTCGACGCGCCCGAGCACGAGACCCTCGTGGCGGACCATGCTCGCGCCCGCGGGCTGCACGTCTGCGCGGGTCACGAGCTGACCGGCGCGTACGGCCTCGAGACGCGCACGATCTCCGCCGCGATCAACGCCTCGATCCTGCCCGTGGTGGACCGCACGGCGACGGTCGTCGAGCGCGTCCTGGCCGAGGCCGGCGCGAACGTCCCGCTGCTCGTGCTGCGCGGCGACGGCGGCGCGATGACCGTCGACGCCTTCCGCCGCACGCCGTCGCTCACGATCGGCTCCGGGCCGGCCGCCGGGGTCGCGGCGGCGCTGCACCAGCTCGAGCTGAACGAGGCGATCGTCCTCGAGTGCGGCGGGACGAGCTCGAACGTGAGCGTGGTCAAGGGCGGCCGCACCGCGCTGCGCACGCTGCGCGTGATGGGCCGCCCGACGGCGATCCGGTCGGTCGACTCGTGGGTCGTGGGCGCCGCCGGCGGCTCGATGGCGCGCCTCGGGAGGCGGCGGCTGGAGGAGGTCGGCCCGCGCAGCGCGCACATCGCGGCGCTGCCGTACGCCTGCTACGCCGACCCCGCGGCGCTGGCCGGCGCCGAGGTCGAGCTGATCGCGCCGCGCGAGGGCGACCCGCCGGAGTACGCGGTCCTGGTCGCCCGCGACGGGAGTCGCTACGCGCTCACGGCGACCTGCGCAGCGCACGCGCTGGGAGAGGTCGGGTCCGACCGGGCGGACGCTGCCCGCGTCGCCTTCGAAGCGCTCGGCCGGCGCACGAAGCACGGCGCTGACGACGTCGCCCGAGCGTTCCTCGAGGCGGCGGTCGAGAAGATCGCTGCCGCGGTCGCCGACGCCGCCCGCTCGCACGCCTTCGACACCGACGTTCCGATCGTCGCGCTGGGCGGCGCCGGGGCGGCGCTGGCGCCGGCCGTCGCCCGCAGGC
>DATENL010000265.1:0-2727 GCA_035275105.1 Thermoleophilaceae bacterium | reverse complement strand
CGCGCTCGTCCTCGTCGCGGCGCGCGGCGCGGGCGAGGGCCTCGGCCTGCTCGACGGGTGAGTCGCCGCCGGTGGCCCCCGTGCGCTCCGCGTGCGCCGAGTAGAGGCGCGCGAGCTCGTCGGTCTCGGCCGGTGAGAGCTCGGGCTGCGGCCGGTAGGCCGCGCTCTTCACGTGGGGGCTCCAGCGCAGGAAGTCCTCGACCTCGCGCTCGTAGCGGTACGGCTCCTGGCCACCGCGCATGACCGGGTGGAGCCGCATGTACTCGGCGAGCGCGATCACGGTCTCGCGCGACGTGTAGCGGTAGCTGAAGCCGCTGGCCTTCAGCTTGCGGTTGTCGAGCCCGCGCCCGAAGCGCAGCTGGCCGAGCATCTCCGGGGGGCAGCGCAGGCCCAGGCGCCGCATCGCCGCGGCCGCCAGGCCGGTGCCCCACGGCGGCAGGAGCGGCGCCCACCGCTTGCCGAGCAGGTCGATCACCTCGGTCAGCGCCAGCACCCCGTCCGCGGCCACGTTGTAGATCCCGGGCAGCTCGGCGCGCACCGCGTGGGCCAGGGCGGCCACGACGTCGTCCTCGTGCACGAACTGGTAGCGCGGGTCGAAGCCGAGGATGGTCGGCACGACCGGCAGCGAGAACAGCGCCGTGTGCGACGTGCGGACGTCGGGGCCGAGGACGTTCGCGAAGCGCATGATCGTCGTCGCCACCTGCGGGTTCTTCTCGGCGAAGTCGCGCACGCTCGCCTCGGCCTCCACGATGTCGCGCTCGATGCGGGTGCTCGGCGGATGCGGCCGGCCCATCGACTCGGTGAAGAAGGCGGGGTCGTCCTGCGCGGTCCCGTAGTAGTGCGCCGACGACTTGAACACGAAGCGGCGGACCGAGGATCCGGCGCACGCGGCGAGGATGTTCATGGTCCCGATGACGTTGTTCTCGTGCGCCTTCCGCGGCGAGGTCGTGACGGAGTCGACGACGAGCCGGCTGTCCACCACCGTGTCGATCTCGGCCGCCTCCACGATCCGCCGCAGGAGGGCGTGCTGGGTGCCGACGCGGACGAACTCGGTGCGGTCGAGCTCGCGGGTGGGATCGCGGTTGTCGACGCCGATGATCGCCTCGACGCGCTCGTCCTGCTCGAGCGCCTGCGCGAGCCGCCCACCCCAGTAGGTGGACAGCCCGGTGATGAGCACGCGGCGGATGGGCATCAGGCGCCGCTCACCCGAACCACACGGACTTGCGCTTCTTGACCATCTCCCAGACGTTCTCCTGGATCCGGGCGCGGATCTCGTGCGCGACCGTCTGGACGAGCGACTTGTCCTCCTGGAGGTCCTCGGCCTCGAAGTGGAACGGCTCCAGGAAGCGGATCTTGAACTTGGCCGGCAGGTAGCCGAGCATCCCGAGCAGGCCGAAGTGCGGGAACGTGGGCGTGATCGGGAAGTAGGTCAGGCCGCTGAGCTTCGCGAGCGGCGACAGGTGCGCGAAGATCGGAGCGGCCTCCTCGGCGCCGACCACGCAGACGGGCACGATCGGCACGCGGGCGCGCATCGCGGCCTCCACGAAGCCGCCGCGGCCGAAGCGGCGCAGGCGGTAGCGGTCCTTGTAGAGCTTCTCGGTGCCCTTGCGGCCCTCCGGGAACACGGGCACGAGCTGCTCCTCGTCGCACAGCAGGCGGTGCACGTTGGCCGGGTGGGCGGGCACGCCGCCGAGCTTGTTCACCAGCATCGCCAGGCCGGGATATCCCTTGAAGAAGTGCTCGACGGTCAGGTGCAGGGGCCGTGGGCGCGCGTGCTCCTCCTTGATCGCCTTGGCGATCATCGGCGCGTCGGGAGGCAGCGCGCCGGCGTGGTTGGAGACGAGCAGCGCGCCGCCGGTGGGCGGGACGTTCTCGATCCCCTCGACCTCGACGCGGAACCAGTAGTGGTAGAGGAACTCGTAGATCGTGGCGTCGAACAGGCCCTCGACGCGCTCCGACCGCCCCCAGTCGGTGACCTGGCGGTCGGGCTCGATCGCGGGCAGGAGCGACTTCGGGTCAGACCCGGTGGGCGCCGGCAGGGCGCGTTGCTCGCTCACGCGAGCACCGGCTCCAGCCGCTGGGCCAGCGTCGGCCAGTCAGGGGCGCACACGATGTCCTCCTCTTCGCACAGGTCTCGGTTCCAAGGGTGCACGATCGTGGCGGGCGTGATACCCGCTTCGGCAGCCTTGAGAAGCGTGTCGGGCGAATCGTCGATCAGGATGTCGATCCCGAGCTCGACGCAGCGGGCGACCTTGTCGTACGAGCAGTACAGCTCGTCGTAGGGCAGGCCGATCTGCTCGAGCCAGCGCGCCGTCGCCGCGTGCGCCTCCCGCGTGCGGTGCGAGGTGATCTGGATGAAGTGGCCGGCCTCGTGCCACTTGCGGATCGCCTCCACCGCGCCCGGATACGGCGTGGCGGCCAGGATGTGCGGCTCGGTGTGGCTCTCGTCCAGGCACGCCTTCGCCTGCTCGGGCCGCAGCCGCGAGATCTCCCACGTCAGCTGCGTCTCGTACGCGAGGTCGACGCCGAAGCGCTTCTTCGCGATCGCCGAGAACTGATCCCAGTAGTGATGCAGCGTGGAGTCGATGTCGACCGCGATGCGCACGGGCCTCTACCCTAGAACGCCGTGCCGAGCCTCTACGAGGACGTCCTGAACCGGGCCAGGAACGGCATCGCCCGGCCCGGCGCCGACGCCACCTACGCCGACGGCGACGATCAGTCGTGGAT
>DATENL010000264.1:0-7176 GCA_035275105.1 Thermoleophilaceae bacterium | reverse complement strand
CCGCATCATGAACGTGGTCGGCGACCCGGTGGACGAAGCCGGCCCGATCGCCACCGACCTTCGCCGCGGCATCCACCAGGAAGCCCCGTCCTTCGCCGAGCAGTCGACCTCGGCCGAGGTGCTGGTCACCGGCATCAAGGTGGTGGACCTGCTCTGCCCCTACACCAAGGGCGGCAAGGTCGGCCTGTTCGGCGGGGCCGGCGTCGGCAAGACCGTGACCATGCAGGAGCTGATCAACAACATCGCCAAGGCCTACGGCGGCTACTCGGTGCTGGCCGGCGTCGGCGAGCGCACCCGCGAAGGCAACGACCTCTATCACGAGATGATCGAGTCGGGCGTCATCAAGCTCGACGGTCCGGGTTCGAAGGTGGCGCTGGTCTACGGCCAGATGAACGAGCCGCCGGGTGCCCGTGCACGCGTCGGCCTGTCGGGTCTCACCGTCGCCGAGTACTTCCGTGACGAAGAAGGCCAGGACGTGCTGCTCTTCATCGACAACATCTTCCGCTTCGTGCAGGCGGGCTCCGAGGTGTCGGCGCTGCTCGGCCGGATGCCGTCCCAGGTGGGCTACCAGCCGACCCTCGAGACCGAGATGGGCCAGCTACAGGAGCGCATCACCTCCACGCGCAGCGGGTCGGTCACCTCGGTGCAGGCGATCTACGTGCCTGCCGACGACCTCACCGACCCGGCTCCGGCCTCGGTGTTCGCTCACCTCAACGCCACGACGGTCCTGTCGCGGTCGATCTCGGAGAAGGGGATCTATCCGGCGGTCGACCCGCTCGACTCCACGTCGACGATCCTCAAGGCGGACATCCTCGGCGACGAGCACTACCAGGTCGCGACGCAGGTGAAGGAGGTGCTCCAGCGCTACAAGGAGCTGCAGGACATCATCGCGATCCTCGGCATCGACGAGCTGTCCGACGAGGACAAGCAGACGGTGCAGCGCGCGCGCAAGATCGAGCGCTTCCTGTCGCAGCCGTTCTTCGTGGCCGAGGCGTTCACCGGATCGCCGGGCAAGTACGTGAAGGTTGAGGACACCATTCGCGGGTTCAAGGAGATCGTCGAGGGCAAGCACGACGACATCCCCGAGCGCGCGTTCTACATGAAGGGGACGATCGACGAAGTGATTGAGGAATCGCGGGGCGAGTCAGGCGGCGGCGGCGGCGGAGGCGGCGGCGACGTCGAGAAGGCCGAGGAGGCCGTCGAGCAGGCACAGGAGGCGGTCGACGAGGCCAAGCAGGCTCTCGAGGACGCCCGTGGTGACGGCGGCGGCGGCGACGATGACGACGGCGGCGGCGACGATGACGACGGCGACGACGGCGACTCGGGCGGCGGCTCCGACGACGACGGGGATTCCGGAGACGACGACGGCGACTCGGGCTCGGACGACGACGACGACTCGAGCTCCAGCTCGGACGACGACGACTCGGACGACGACGACGACTCCGACGACGACGACGACAAGGACTAGGCGAGCCGAGTGGCGCGGAACAAGTTCAGGGCCGAGGTCCTGACCCCCGAGGGTCAGGTCTTCGACGACGAGGTGGAGATGGTCTCGACGCGTACGGGCGTCGGGTCGATCGGCATCCTCGCGAACCACGCGCCGCTGATGGCGATCCTCGAGCCGACCGAGCTCAGGCTCTACAAGTCGGACTCCGACGTCGTGCGACTCGCCCAGGGCGAGGGCTACCTCCAGGTGGTGGACAACAGCGCCCTCGTCCTGGTCGAGGAGGCCGAAGACCCCGGCAGCCTGAACAGCTCCGATCTCCAGGCGAAGCTCAAGGAGGCGCAGGACGCGCTCGAGCAGGCCGAGGAGGGCTCGCAGGAGCGCGAGCACGCGGAACGCAACGTGCGCCGCTACGAGGCGTTCCTGGAGATCGCCGGCGGGTGAGACAGGGGGCCAGGCCCCCTGTGCAACAGGTGGCCTGGCCCCCTGTTGCGTGCGGGTCGTGAGCGAGGCCCGCCCCGGTCTGCACGGCGAGGTCGACCGGATCCTCGCCGAGCTCGGGATCGAGCCCGAGCTCGACGGCGACGGCGACTGGCGGATCGAGACCGAGGCGGGGCCGTTCATGCTCGTGGTGGACCGCGAGAACGGCGACCTCGTGGCGCTCCAGACGATCCGCTCGATCACGGGCCCGCTGGCCGAGGAGGCCGAGCTGATGCACGCGCTGCTCCAGCTCAACGTCGAGGCGACGGGTGCGGCCTACGGCGCGGTCGCGGGCCGCGACGCAAACCTGCTGGTGCTCTCCGCTCGCGTGGAGGCGGCGGACGTGACGCGCGACCGGGTGGAGCGAATGCTCGGCGACGCCACGCGCCTGTCGCGGCGCCTCGACGAGCTCGCCGAGGCATGGCGACCCTCCTCGTAGCGGCCGGCGGTGTCCTGGGCGTCCTCGCGCGCTACGGGATCTCGCGGCTCACGCTCCACACCGACGCGCTGATCTGGTCCACGGTCGGGATCAACGTCGTCGGCTCGTTCCTGCTCGGGCTGCTCGTGGCCGAGCACTGGTTCGACCGCGACATGCGCGAGGCGCTCGGCGTCGGGTTCCTCGGCGGCTTCACCACCTTCTCGACGTTCTCGGTGCAGGTCGTGCTCGACGTCGACGCCGGCGAGCCGGGCCGCGCGTTCGGCTACCTGGCCGCGTCCGTCGTGGGCGGGGTCGCCGCCGCGGCGGCCGGCTACGCGCTCGGGCGCAGGCTCGCGTAGCCGGTCACACGCCCGACTTCGCGCGGACGCGGCTGGTCAAGGAAACTGCGTTAAGCGCCCCGCGGCTCCCGACGGGTATCGACGCATGGAGCGGGGTTCTTATCTTCGGGGGGTCTCCTGTTCGGCCGCATGGGTCCCGGACTTCTATAGCGTTTCGTCCGTGCGGATCGGTGTGCTCGGGACCGGCGTGGTCGGCCAGACGATCGCCACGAAGCTCGTGGAGCTGGGGCACGAGGTGACCATGGGCGCGCGGTCGGCCGGGAGCGAGAAGGCGGTCGAGTGGGCGTCCGGCGCCGGCGATGGGGCGGCCGAGGGCAGCTTCGCCGACGCGGCGGCGCACGGCGAGCTGGTCTTCAACTGCACCGCGGGCACGGCGTCGCTCGACGCGCTGAGGGCCGCCGGCGCCGAGGAGCTGCGCGGGAAGGTCCTGGTGGACGTCGCGAACCCACTCGACTTCTCGGGGGGGATGCCGCCCACGCTGTCGGTCTGCAACGACGACTCGCTCGGCGAGCAGATCCAGCGCGAGTTCCCCGACGCGCGCGTGGTGAAGACCCTGAACACGGTCAACGCGGCCGTGATGGTCAGCGGGATCGCGGGCTCGAACATCTTCGTCTGCGGAGACGACGCCGCGGCGAAGGAGGAGGCCACGCGGCTCCTGGGCGACTTCGGCTGGCCGGCCGAGTCGGTGATCGACCTCGGCGGCATCGACGCGGCGCGCGGCGCCGAGATGTACCTGCCGCTCTGGCTCCGCCTGATGGGCGCCACCGGAACGCCCGCGTTCAACATCGGGGTCGTGCGCGGCTAGCGGCCCACCGACTCGAGCGCCTGGCGCTGGTCGTTGAAGTAGTCGAGTCGCACCAACCTGCGGTCGCGGAACGTCCAGACCATCGCGTCGCCGCGTTCGACCTTCACGCCGCTGCCGGCGCCGATCGCGTTGATGCGAAACAGCGATACGACCCGATCGCCCATGTCAAGGATCTCCGGGGGGCCCATCGCGTAGCTGTCCCAGCTCTCCGCGAAGAGGGCCAGCCACCGCCTGACGCCCTCGTTCCCGCGGTAGGGATTCCGGGCGTCGGGGATGTCGTGGTCGTAGACCTCGATCTCCGGGTCGTTGATCTCCCAGAGCGGCTCGCCGGTCCGGCCGAAGTGCTCGTGGGCGCGCCGGACGTCGTCGGCGTTGCCGCGCGGGTCCTGTGCCATCGTCGTGGAGTATGGAGGGCAGGATCGTCGTGATCACGGGCGCGAGCTCCGGGATCGGGGCCGCTGGCGCGACCGAGCTCGCTCGCCGGGGCGCGACCGTGGTGCCGGTCGGACGCGACGAGCGCCGGCTCGCGAAGGTCGCGCGCGCCGTGGGGACCGAGGGAGTGGGGGCGGACCTCGCATCGCTCGCCGAGGTCCGGCGGCTCGCGGACGAGCTCCTGGCTCGCCACGGGCGCATCCACGTGCTCGTCAACAACGCGGGGGTCATGCCCCGGCGGCGTCAGCTGACCGAGGACGGCCATGAGCTCACGCTCGCGGTCAACCACCTGGCCCCGTTCCTGCTCACGAACCTGCTGCTCGACCGGCTGCGCGAGTCGGCGCCGGCGCGCGTGGTCACGACCAGCTCGGTGGCTCACACCGGCGGACTGATCGACCTCGACGACCTCCAGCTCGAGCGGCGCTGGGCGGGGATGCGCGCCTACTCGGGCTCGAAGCTCGCGAACGTCCTCTTCACGCGCGAGCTCGCGCGCCGTCTTCGGGGCAGCGGAGTCGTGGCCAACTGCTTCCACCCGGGCGTGATCCGCACCCGCCTCACGCGCCGCGCGAACCCGCTGCTGCGGATCGGCGCGCTGGTGGCCGCTCCGGTGCTGGGGTCGCCGAGGACGGGTGCCGAGACGCTGGTGTGGCTGGCGTCGTCGCCGGAGGCGGCGGAGGTGTCGGGCCGCTACTTCGAGGGCTGTGCTCCCGGCCGCGCGAGCGCCCAGTCGCAGGACGCCGCGCTGGCCGCCGCTCTGTGGGATCGCAGCGCCGAGCTGGTGGGCCTGCGCGCCAGTCCGGCTTGACCCGACCACCGGCGCCCGTTCTAATGCACGGGTGGACTCGCTTGCGGCGCGCCGAGCGCCTCTGTGGGGTGTGCTGGCAGCCGCGGCGACGGCCGTGCTGCTGATCGGCGCGCCGCAGGCCCACGCCGCCGCGTGTACGACGAGCTGGACCAACGCGAGCGGCGGCCGCTGGACCATCCCCTCGAACTGGGACAGCGGGGTACCTGACTCGAACGACGTCGCCTGCATCCAGCTCGCCGGCACCTACCAGGTCGAGATCAGGGCCTTCGACGGCGACCTCGGCAACGCGACCGCCACGGCCAAGGAGCTCCACTTCGGAGGCCTCTCCGGGACCCAGACGCTCCTGATCCAGGGCGCCGAAGCCGACGCCGCCGACAGGAACGCGAGCCTCACGCTCGCCGGGGGCGCCGGGTCCGCGAGCGACGTCGGCCTGAACGGCGTGGTCTCGCTCCAGGCGACCGGCGCTGGCAACAACGGCAGCATCTGCGCCGGCTCCCCGCTCACGAACGGCGGCAGGATCGAGACGGGCGGGACCCCCGGGCTCGCGCGCATCCTCGGCGGGAACGTCAAGAACCAGGGCGACCTCGCCGTCGGGGTCGACGCGACGGTACCGCTCACCCAGACCTGCGGGGCGAACGTGCTCGAGAACGCCGGGGGCGACGTGACGATCGGCAACAGCCGCACGCTGGCGATCGCCGGCAGCTACCTGCAGGGCGGCGGCAGCACGGACCTCGGGGCCGACGGGCGCATGACGGTCGCGGGATCCCTGACCATGACCGGTGGCACGGTCACCGGCAGCAGGCAGCCGGTGGTCGAGGGCGGCACGCTCGCCCCCTCGAGCGGAACCGGCACGTTCACGATGCACGACAGCACGTTGGGCTCGGGAGTCGGCCCGAACGTCACGCTGAACATCGAGGGCACCGCCACCGACAACACCGTCGTCACAAACTCCGGACCGGCCACCAACCAGGGGACGATCAACCTCATCAATGCCGACAATGGTCACGGCTCGTTCCTGCGGGCGTCCAACGGGACGCTCACGAACACCGGCACGATCGCCACGCCGACCGGTGCGGGGGGCTTCCGGAGGTTCGGTGGAACCATCGACAACCAGGGCACGTTCTCCGTCACCACCTCGAATACCGCGTCCGAGCTCGACGCCAGCCAGCTCCACCTGACGACGTCCGGCGACTTCACGGTCAGCTCCTCGGGCGCGTTCGGGATGTCCGATCTGACCCAGACCGGGGGTACGGTCACCGTGGACGGCGTCCTCGGCGAGCCCGGTGCCGCCTACACGGTGAACGGCGGGACCTTCAAGGGCACCGGCACGGTCGAGGCCTCTCTCACCAACAACGGCGGCACGGTGCAGCCCGGCCACTCGCCCGGCGTGCTCACGATTCAGGGCGACTACACGCAGGCCGCCGGCGGAACGCTCGACGTCGAGGTCCAGGGTTCAGATCCCGGGACGGGATTCGACCGCCTCGGGGTGACGGGCAACGCGGTGCTGGGCGGCACGCTCAAGGTCACCACGACCGGGGCTCAGCCCGGGTTCTTCCAGATCCTGGTCGCTCAGCAGGTGACGGGCAGCTTCGCTGGCAAGACCTTCGTGGGCCAGAACCACGCCGTCCTCCAGAACTCGACCAGCGTGACGCTGCTCGGGCCGCCGGTCAACACCACGAAGCCGTCGATCTCGGGCGCGCCGAGGGTCGGCAGGGCGCTGACCTGCATCATCGGGGTCTGGGCTTCGCCCTCGAGCAACACGACGTTCGCCTACCGCTGGCTCCGGGACGGCGTGCCGATCACGGGAGCGATCGCGCCGTCGCGCAAGCCCACCGCCGCGGACCAGGGCCACAAGCTCAGGTGCCGCGTGACCGTGACGAACGAGGCGGGCAGTGGCTCGGCCCTCACCAACCCGGTGAGCGTGCCGCGCGAGCCGGTCGAGCGCGGCAGGTTCACGAAGACCACGCTGAACGCGACCAAGGCGGGCGACCTCGAGGTGCCGGTTCGCAACCCCAACCCGCTCGCGGCGGCGGGCGATCTGACGCTGCGAAACGCGGGCAACGTCGTCGGTCACCTGAAGTTCCAGATCGCCAAGCAGTCGACCAAGACGGTGACGGTCCACCTCAAGGCCGGGGTCTTCGCGAAGCTGAAGCAGAAGGGTCAGGTCCCGCTCGGGGCGACGCTGGTGCTGTCGAAGGGCGCGGTCAAGAGGACGGCCAGCACGACGCTGACGGTCAAGAAGCCCAAGCCCTAGCCGAGCCTCGCGGGCTTGACCCGCTCAGAGTGCTCAGGCACTGTGATGTGGTGAACGCCCGTCGCCTCCTGTGGCCGCTCGCCGCGCTCCCGCTCTGCGCGCTCGGGTGCGGCGACGACGGGCCGGGGCTCGCGCCCGTAGAGCCCCGCCCTCCCGCACCGCCGCCGGTGGCGGCGCCC
>DATENL010000263.1:0-3242 GCA_035275105.1 Thermoleophilaceae bacterium | reverse complement strand
CGCCACGGCCGCAGCGGTCGGCACCGCGATGCTCCGCACGACGGCCGCCCCGCTGTGCGCGGTCACGCGCGGCGCGAGGAGGACGAGCTGCGTGAGCGCCGAGGCGCACCAGCCAATGCCGGCCGCGGCGGCCCCGACCGCCGGCACGAGCGAGAGCGAGACGGCGAGCCACACGACCGTTCCGGCGATGGCGACGGTCAGCACGGTGCCGCCGCGGTCGGTGGCGAAGAGGTAGCCGTAGCTCGTCAGGTAGATCGGAAGGCTCAGGATCAGGGCGATGCCCGACCACAGGAGCACGGCCGGCACGTCCCCCCAGCCGCTGCCGAGGACGACGGGGAGCGCCGGCGCGATGCCGGTGACCGCGACCATGATCCCCCCGGTTACGACGCTCAGCGCGGCGATCCCGCGCTCCACCACCGGCTTCGGGTCCTGCCCGGCGCCGAGCAGGCGAGCCATGGTCGGGTACCCGATCCGCGAGAGCGTCCCGAAGACCATGTACGGCGCCTGAAGCACGCGCCACGCCAGGTTCCAGACTCCGAGGGTCGAGACGCCGCCGACGACGGCGATCCCCACGTTCAATCCCTGGTCGCGGACGAGGTTGGTCACGGTGACCGCCTGGAACTTGGCGCCGAACCGAAGCAGCGGCCGCAGGTGGGGCCACGACCAGCGCGGGCGCACCAGTCCGACCGGCCCGAGCCGGGCCATGACGAGCGCCCCGGCCGCCGCGCGCGCCGCCATGCCGGCGGCGAAGCCCCAGACCCCGGCGCCGGCCAGCACGGCGGCGAGGGTCACGACGTAGAACGCGAGCGCCTCGAGCAGGTCGGCCACGGCGATCGCGCGGTACGCCAGGTCGCGCTCGAGGACGATGATCGAGGGGACCTTGAGGATCGTGACCGGGAGCGTGGCCACCATCGCGGCGACCACGAGCCCGTCGTCGCCGAGCGGGATCGCCAGCCCGGCGGCGATCGCCGCCACGGCGATCGTCAGCGCGATCTGGGCGGCGTTCACCACCTCGAGCTCGCGCCGGCTCGGCGGCTCGGCACGCCGGATCAGGCCGGCTCCGAGCCCGCCGTCCGCCAGGAAGCCGCCGACCCGCAGGAGCACCGTCCCGAGCGCGACGACGCCGAAGTCGCGCGGCACCAGCAGGCGCGCGAGGAGGACGTTCGCCACGACGCCCAGTCCGAGGATCACCGACCCGCGCGCGACCAGGAGGGCCGCGCCGCCGGTCGCCCGCCGCCGGACCTCCGCGGCGCTCGGGGCTCCTTCGGGGTCGGTCACTGGGTCCGCTGAGCGTATACGTGCGCCATCGCGCGGAACACGTCCGCGCGCACCGCGTGTCCCGTCGCGCGGTGCGCCAGCGCGCGGGCGGCGTAGCCGGCGCCCACGATCGCCCGGATGAGCGCCGCCCGGCGCCGCGGGTAGTAGGCCCGCAGGAAGGCCAGCTCGGCCTCGGCGATGCGCGCCGCGCGCTGGGCGTCGGTGCGGTGCTGGCCGAGCGTGAAGTTGCCGATGTGCATGACTCGAGCGGGCTCCACGAAGCGCACCGCGAGCCCCCGCTGCTCGAGGCGGTAGGCGATGTCCTGGTCCTCGGCGTACTCGGTGGCCCAGAGGCCGCCCATCTCGCGGTAGAGGTCGGTGCGGATCGCCAGCATCGCGCCGAGCAGCCAGCCCGTGTCGCTCGACTCGTCGTGGCTCCAGAACTCGGGCGCGATCTGGCGCAGCCAGGCGTTCGGAACGAGCCGCTGGAGCCCGGCGCCGACCACGAGCGAGCGCATGACCGTGGGGTGCGCGGCGCAGCTCGGCTGGAGGGTGCCGTCGGGGTTGAGCAGCTTCGGCCCGGCGAGGCCGACCCCCGGCGACTCGGCAGCGGAGGCGAGCAGCTCGAGCACGTTCGGCTCGAGCAGCTCCGTGTCCGAGTTGACGAGGAACAGCACGGAGCCGCGGGCGCGCTCCGCGGCCTGGTTGTTGGCTCCCGCGTAGCCGAGGTTGCGGTCGTTTCGGATGACCTGCACGTGGTCGGCGTGCCGGCTCAGCACCTCATCGGTATCGTCGGTTGAGCCGTTGTCGACGACGATCGTCTCGAATCCGCCCGCGAGCTCCTGGCGGGCCAGGCTCGCTAGGCACGGGCCGAGCACGGCGCCCGAGTTCCAGCTTGGGATGACGACCGTCCCGCGGAGGCGTTCCACGCGCCATGAATAGCACGGGCGCCGCGCCGCCCGGCCGGACGCTCGCCGTGTTCCATCTCGCGGACGCGAGCGGCCCGTCCCTGTCGCTCCGCGCCGAGCTCGCCTGGCTCGCGAGCGGCGGGCCCGTCGAGGTCGTCGTGCCGGGCGACAGCTCCGCGGCCGAGGCGTTCGGCGCCTTCGCCGAGGTGACGGTGCTCGACTACGAGACGCTCAGCCGTCCCCGCGGGCTGGGCGGGGCGGTCCGGCTCGCGCGGCGCATGGCACGCGACACGAGGACCTTCAGGGAGCACATCCGCCGGTCCCGGCCGGCGCGCGTCGTCGTCGTCACGACCGCCCTCCCCGCCGCTCTCCTCGCGGCCCACACCGAGCGCGTGCCGACGCTGCTGTACGCGGGGGAGGTACTGCCGGCCGGGCCCGGGCTCGGCACCCGCCTCGGGACCGCCGTCGTCCTGCGCGTCGCGCGCTCGCGGTCGACCGCCGTCGTCTGCTGCTCGGACGCCGTGGCGGGGCAGTTCGAGGCTCGCGGCGCGCCACGCCCGACGATCGCGTACCCGCCGATCGGCGAGCACTACGCGGACGGCGATCGCCAGGGGATGCGGGAGCGGCTCGGCATCCCACCGGAGTCGCCCTGCGTGGTCGCGGCGGGCAGCATCAGCCGCGGCCGCGGCCAGGACGTCCTCCTGCGGGCGCTCCCGGCCCTCCGCCGCGAGGTCGGCGACGTGCGCGTCGTGATCGCCGGCGAGCCGCATCCGCGCCCGCTCGATCGCGACTACCGGCGCGAGCTGGCCGAGCTGGCGCGCCGGCTGGGCGTGGACGGGGTCACCGTCTTCCCCGGCTTCGTCGAGCGCATGGCCGACCTCTACGCCGCCGCTGACGTCGTGGTCAACCCGGCCCTCCAGGAGGGGTTCGGGCGGGTGGCCGCCGAGGCGCTCGTGGCCGGGAGGCCGGTGGTCTCGACCGCGGTGGGCGGGGTTCCGGAGGTGCTGCGGGCCGGCGTGGACGCGCTGCTCGTGCCGCCCGCCGATCCCGCGGCCCTGGCGGCGGCGGTGGCGAAGC
>DATENL010000262.1:0-13714 GCA_035275105.1 Thermoleophilaceae bacterium | reverse complement strand
CAGCACGCCGTCGCGCTCCGTCTTCGCCGAGAAGATGCGCTGCGCGATGTACCCGCCGCCGCCGGGCTCGGCGCCGGGCGCCACGGCCGAGCCGGGGTCGCATCCCGCCGCCTGGTACCCGGACCCGTGGCTCGCCGCGCGCCTGCGGTACTGGGACGGCAACGCCTGGACCGGTCACACGGCCGACTGACATGCCGTAAGGTCGCCCGCTCGGGGGAATGAGCGGCGAGACCATAGGCATCCTGACGATCCCGCTGTTCTCGGCGGCGATCGGCTACGTGACCAACTGGACCGGCGTCTGGATGCTGTTCAACCCGGTCCGGTTCGCGGGCTTCAAGCTGCCCGGCCTGCGGGTGCTGGCTCAGATCCTCCCGCGCCGGGTCCAGCAGATCCCGGGGATCATGGTCGGCGGCGTCGGCTGGCAGGGGATCATCCCGTCGCGCGCGGCGAAGATGGGCAGCATCGCGGTCGACAAGGGGATCGCGAAGCTCGGCAAGCCCGGTGAGTTCTGGGACCAGATCGACCCGGAGCGGGTGGCCGACTACATCGTCGAGAGCTCGCGCGGAGACGTGCGCGAGCTGGTCGAGAGCGCCGTGCGGACGCAGAACCCGCGGCTCTGGCGCGAGCTGACCCCGGAGATGCGCGAGGCGCTCCACACGCGGGTGATGCGCCAGTACCCGGAGATCGTCCACGGCATCTTCGAGCAGATCGGCCAGAACATCGACCAGCTCGTGGACATCAAGCTGATGGTCATCCGCCGGATCGAGGAGGAGCCCGAGCTCGGCAACAAGATCTTCCGCTCGGTGGGCGACAAGGAGCTCCGCCTGATCATCAACATGGGATTCGTCCTCGGCTTCGTGCTGGGGATCCCGGTCGCCCTCCTCACCGCCGTCCTCCACTCGCCGCTCGTGCTGCTCGTGCTCGGCCCGGTGGTCGGCTGGGTCACGAACTGGGTCGCGATCCTGATGATCTTCGAGCCGGTCGAGCCGCGGCGCTACCTCGGGATCACGTTCCAGGGCATGTTCCTGCGCCGCCAGGACGAGGTGGCCGAGGTCTACGCGGACGTGATCGCCAACGACATCGTGACCGTCGAGAACCTCGGCGCCGAGCTGCTCCGCGGCGCGAACTCGGACCGCACGCGCCAGATGATCGGCAACGCTCTGCGGCCGTCTATCGACCGCGCGGTCGGCTCGGCGCGGCCACTGGTGCGGCTCGCCATCGGCCCGTACGAGTACGACGCGATCCGCGAGACGGTGGCGCGCGAGGGGATCGAGCAGACGGTCGAGCCGCTCTCGCACCCCGAGATCAACCGCCGCCAGAGCAAGGCGATGCGCACGCTGCTGGTCGATCGGATGCGCGAGATGCCCGCCGACGACTTCTCCGACATGCTCCGCTCGGCGATCAAGCAGGACGAATGGCTGCTGCTCGCCCACGGCGGCGTGCTCGGCATCGTCGGCGGCGCGCTTCACCTCGCGCTGTTCGCGTGACAACATGGTCGAGCGGATGAACGGGCCGAGGGCCGAGATTCCGAGGGCAGAAGCGCGCGGCCAGCCGCTCGACGACGCCCTCCTGCGCGCGGCGCCGGTGCTGGCGCGGCTCGCCGCCGCGGCATGGTTCCGCGCGGCCGAGTGGACGATCGAGACGTCGATGCGCACCACGATCCGCGTGGTGCGCGGCGCGGCACGCGGCGAGACCCCGGCCGATCTGCTGTCCGAGGCCGAGGCGGGGCTGCGCGACTGGGCGCGGCAGCTGCTCGGGATCGTGAACGAGCAGGGCGGCAACGGCGCGGCGCCCGAGGCCTCGCCGCCGGCGACCCAGACGCCCGACTACGTGGAGGGCGAGGCCACGTCGCTGGACGGCCACGTGACCGAGGGGGAGCTGCGCGAGCGCGGGGCGGAGCTGCTCCGGCGGTCGGCCGACATCGAGTACGACCTCGACGCCCACCCGGCGTACGCCCGGATCCTGTCCGAGCTCGCGCCCGACGAGGCGCGCATCCTCCGCCTTCTGACCCAGCAGGGGCCGCGACCGGCGGTCGACGTGCGCACCGGGGGCGCGGTGGGACGGCTCAAGTCCGACCTCGTGGCGCCCGGGCTGACCATGATCGCCGCCGAGGCGGGCATCCGCCACTCGGACAAGATCCACCCGTACCTGGACAACCTGTCGCGCCTCGGCCTCATCGCGTTCTCGCGCGAGCAGCTCGAGGACCTCCGCCTCTACCAGGTGCTGGAGGCGCAGCCCGACGTGGCGGAGGCGATGGAGAAGGCGGGCCGCGGCAAGACCGTCCGCCGCAGCATCGAGCTGACGACCTTCGGCCAGGACTTCTGCAAGTGCTGCCTGCCGGTCGACACCGCGGAGATCGAGGCGCTGACGATGCCGGAGCCGGCGGGGCCATGACCGACATCGCCGAGCGCTGCGTCGAGGCGATCCATGCCCTGACCGGCCGCCACGACGGCCACCGGGCGGCCCACGCGCGCGGCACGCTGTGCGCGGGCACGTTCACCGCGGCCCCGTCCGCCTCCGGGCTGACGTCCGCGGCGCACATGCAGGGGGACCCCGTCCGGGTGACGGTGCGCTTCTCGAACGGCAGCGGCGATCCGTCGACCCCCGACAACGACCGCACCGACGGCCGCGGGATGGCGACGAAGTTCTACCTGCCGGACGGTGGCACGACCGACATCGTCGCGCTGACCCTGCCGTGCTTCTTCGTTCGCACCCCGGAGGACTTCGTCGCGTTCCTGTCCGCGCGCAAGCCGGACCCCGAGACCGGCGAGCCCGACATGGGGAAGATCGGGGCGTTCGTCCAGGAGCACCCCGAGACGGCCGCCGCGCTCCAGCTCATCCTGCCGAGCCTCGGGCCGCCGCGCAGCTACGCGACCTGCGCCTACAACTCGATCCACGCGTTCAGGCTCGAAGGCAACGGCGACGGGCGCCACGCCCGCTACCGCTGGGTGCCCGAGGCGGGCGTCGAGGCGCTGCCCGACGACGAGGTCGAGGGCGCCGCCGCCGAGTACCTCCAGGACGACATCCGCGAGCGGCTCGACGCCGGTCCGGTGCGCTTCACGCTGATCGCGCGCCTCGCGGCGGACGACGACGCGGTTGACGACCCGACCGTCCCGTGGCCCGAGGGCGAGCGCGAGGAGGTCGAGCTGGGAACGCTCGAGCTGACCGGCCTCGACACGGAGCGCGAGACCGGCGACGACGTCCTGGTCTTCGACCCGATGCGCGTCACGGACGGCATCGAGCCGTCGGACGACAAGATCCTGCACGTGCGCCGTCCCGCGTACTCGGTCTCGGTCGAGCGCCGCGCGGGCGTGCCGCGGCCGTACTAGCCGCCGCAGGCGGGCAGCTCGTCGGGGAAGCTCGTCCCGTACGTGTTGATGGCCCAGCAGTTCCCCTTGCCGGTCCCGTCCCAGATCAGGTCGGAGGCGATCCCCTCGTACGGGTGCGCCGGATCCTTGCCGTTCCCGGTCACGGTGTTGCCCGTGATGTGGTTGTTGTCCGGGTTGGGCTCGAAGTCGGGGTGGCACTCCTCGCTGCCGAGCAGGATGCAGTAGCTGACGGTCGCGATCCCGGCGGTCTTGTTGTTCTTGACCTTGTTGCCGGTGACGAGGTTCCTGTCGGTCGAGACCATCACCAGCCCGCTGCCCGACGGGACGTTGCAGACCACGTCGTGGTTGTCGCCGCAGGTGTTCGCCTTGTTGTTTCCGTGCAGGTCGTTGTCCTTGATGTCGTTGTTGCGGTTGAACTTGACCTCGAGGTTGGGCAGCACGACCGAGATGAAGCCCGCCGTGTTGCCGAACGCGACGTTGTCGTGCACCGCGCTGCGGTAGGTGTTCTCGAGCTCCAGGCCGACGACGTTCTTCGTAGCGACGTTGTGGTCCATCTGCACGTCGTGCGACTGGCCCACGTAGAGCCCCGTGTCGCTGGCGCCGCTGGCAAACGAGTGGTCCAGGCGGCCCTTCCCCGAGAACAACGGGAAGAACCCGTACTCGTCGTTGCCGGTGGCCCGCACGTTCGTGATCCGCCAGTTGTCGACGCAGAAGAGCAGCAGGCCGTTCTCCTCGAAGCCCTTGACCGTCAGGCCCTTGATCAGCGACCTCTTGACGCGCCGGCCGTCCCTCTTGAGGCAGTCGTCGGGGTTCGCCTTCGAGACCGAGATCCCGGTTTCCTGACCGCTCTTCGCGCGGAGGACGACCTTGGTCGGGTCCTTCGCGCCGACGAGCTTGATGTCGTTCTTCGTGATGCTCAGCGCGCAGGTCGCGCAGTCCTTCGCGGTGTCCTTGTAGGTGCCGGGCTTGACCTTCACGGTGTCGCCGCTGCTGGCCCTGTTGACGGCCTTCTGGATCGAGTCGCCGGGACTGACGGTGATGGTCGCGGCCGAGGCAGGCGCGCAGAGCGCGGCGGCGAAGACGGCGGCGAGGAGCGCGGTGCGAGTCCGCATGGGGCGCTCCCGACCCTAAGTCCGGCGGGGTCTCGGTGTCAAGGACGCCGGCGCGCCTCTGGCGCGAGCGCGGGGTTGTCCCAGCCGGCGTCGCTCGGGTTGACGTCGACGCCGGGCGGCACGATCTCGTCGATCCGGTCGAGCACGTCGTCGGGGAGCCGCACGTCCGCCGCGCCGAGCTGCGACTCCAGGTGCTCCATCGTGCGCGGCCCGATGATCGCGGCGGTCACGGCCGGGTGCCGGATCACGAACGCGAGCGCCATGTGGATCAGGCTGATCCCGGTCTCGTCGGCCAGCTGACCCAGCGCGTCGGCGGCCTCGAGCTTGCGCTGGTTCGCGGGCAGCGACATGTCGTAGCGGCGCGGGATCATCTGCGCGCGGCGCGACTCGGGGTAGTCGTCCTTGCGGTAGCGCCCGCTCAGCCAGCCGCCCGCGAGCGGGCTCCACGGGATAACGCCCATGCCGTGGCGCTGGCAGGTCGGCAGGACGTCGAACTCCACGCCGCGCACCAGGATCGAGTACGGCGGCTGCTCGCACACGAAGCGCTCGCGCACGCGTCGCTCCGCCACCCACTGCGCCTCGACGATCTGGCTGGCCGGGAACGTCGACGAGCCGATGTAACGCACCTTTCCGGCGCGGACGAGGTCGGTGAGGACGCCCAGCGTCTCGTCGATGTCCGTGTCGGCCTCGGGCCGGTGGATCTGGTAGAGGTCGATCCAGTCGGTGCCCAGCCGCCTGAGGCTGTTGTCGACCTCGCGGGCGATCCAGCGGCGGGTGTTGCCGAACTCGTTGGGGTCGTCGCCCATCCGGCCGTGGACCTTGGTGGCGAGGATCACGTGGTCGCGGCGCCCTCGGAGCGCCTTGCCGACGATCTCCTCGGACTCGCCGCGCGAGTAGACGTCGGCCGTGTCGATGAAGTTGATCCCGGCGTCGAGCGCGGCGTGGATGATCCGGACCGACTCGTCGTGGTCGCGCTCGCCCCAGGCGCCGAACATCATCGCCCCGAGGCAGAGCGGGCTGACCTTGACGCCGGTGCGCCCTAGCGATCTGAGCTCCATCGTGAGACGATCGTACGCATGGCCCGCCGACTCGCGCTGGCCGCCGTCGGCGGCCTACTGGTATTCGCCGCGCCCGCACAGGCGGGCATCTCGCCTGAGCAGGCGCTGCCGATACTCAACCAGTACCGCGCGCGGACGGGGCTTCCCGCCCTGACGTTCGACAGCGCCAAGAACGACGGCTGCGCCAAGCACAACCACTGGATGGCGGCGAACGGCCTCGCGCACGACGAGCCAGACGGCTCCACGAACTACACCCCCGAGGGCGACGCCGCCGGGAACCAGAGCGTGCTCGCGCAGCCCGAGGGCGATCCGACCCTCTGGGACGGCTCGGTGTTCCACCGCGTCGGGATCCTCAACCCGCGCATCATCGACTCGGGCTGGGCGGCGTCCGAGGGCTTCGCGTGCATGCACATCCTGAACCAGCGGAATGGCGACCCGAGCGAGCCGTTCAAGAGCTATCCGTGGCCCCCGAGGGGTGCCACCCAGGTTCCCACGCGCTTCGTCGACAACGAGAACCCGGACCCCCATTCGATCGTGCCGGGAGAGCTCGGCTACCTGATCTCGGTGAACTTCGGCGGGCCTTGGTTCGGGACCGCGGTCGTCGGGGTCACGCAGGCATCGCTCAAGACCGATGCCGGCAGGTCCGTCGCCATCACCAAGATCGACGACAACTCGCCGTACACGGCGAACGGGTACCCGATCGGCGCCTACCTCGACGACGCGTTCATGATCTTCCCGCACGGCGCGCTCAAGAACGCGACCACATACACCGTGCATGCCGCGGGCGCGGTGACGTACCAGAGCAACTCGACCTATCCCTTCAACCTCACCTGGAAGTTCAAGACCGCTGGTCAGCCGGTGCCGGGCAAGGCGTCCCTCTCCTTCTCCAAGCCGACGGTGAAGAACGGCAAGGTGCGCTTCCCGCTGGACGCGAGCAAGTCGCTGATCGGCCGCGGCGCGAAGGTGTTCGTGAACGACAAGTTCCGCAACGGCATCACCCTGAAGGACGCGCAGACGATCAAGGTCGCGCGGCCGGCCAAGGGCAAGACGGTCCGGGTGAAGGTCACTACGACGGCGTTCACCCGCGAGGGCGTGGCCTACCCGGCGGCGAAGGCCTCGCGCGGGTACACGCGCAAGCCGTAGTGCAACAGGGGCCAGGCCACCTGTTGCGCGCAACAGGTGGCCTGGCCCCTGTTGCGGCCGAACTGGGCCCTAGAGCCCGTGGTGCGGCCACTCGGGCCGCTCGCCGCGCTTGAACGCGCCCGCGCCGATCGTGTGCGAGTCGCGCCTCATGAACATCGAGATCGTCGCCTCGGCCTCGATGCGCAGGCGCTCCTCGAGCGTCCGGCCCACGCCGGTCACGACGCTCTCCTTGTCCGCGCGGATCGCGCCCTGGGGCAGAGCGGCGATCTCGTGGGCCAGCTCCTGCGCGCGGGCCAGCGCCTGCCCGCGCGGGACCACCTCGTTGACGAGCCCGATCCGCTCGGCCTCGCGCACGTCGATGCGGCGCCCCGTGATGATCAGCTCGAGCGCCTTCGCGTAGCCGACCACGAGCGGGAGCCGCGCGGTCAGCCCGTCGCCGCCGACGATGTTCCAGCGCCGCTCGAGCGCGCCGAACTCGGCGTTCTCGGCGGCGATGCGGATGTCGGCGAGCAGCGCGGTCTCGAGGCCGGCGGCGAACGCGTAGCCGTTGACCGCCGCGATGATCGGCTTGAAGACGTCGATCCGGCGCGTGTAGCCGCAGGGGCCGTCGTCGTCGTAGATGCCGCGCCGGAACGCCTCCCAGTCGCCGACCTCGTCGAGCTCCGAGGCCTGCTGGAGGTCCCAGCCGGCCGAGAAGGTCGTCTCGCCGGCCCCCGTGATGACGAGCACGAACGCCGAGTCGTCGTCGCGGAACCGGCGCCACGCGTGGTGCAGCTCCGCGGCCATCTCGCGGCTGATCGCGTTGTGCTGGTCCGGGCGGTCGTAGGTGAGCGTTACGACGTGCTCGTCCTGCTCGTAGGTCAGGTTCTCGTAGTCCATGCGGCTCCTTTCACGCGGGTCGCACCTCCTCGTCCAGCAGCGCCGACGCCGCGGCGGCGGTCGGCGCCCACACGTCGGCGCCCAGCTCGCGCGCCTGCTGCTCGTCGCGATACGCCTGCCCGCCGAGGGCGACGAGCGGCGGCTCGGGCAACCCGTGCAGCGCCGGCACCGCCTCGCGCACCTCGGGGAGGTGGGCGGACATGGTCGTCGAGAGCGCCACCACGTCGGGCACCTCGCTGTCCGCCAGCCCGACCAGGTCGCCGATCGGGAGCGTGGCGCCCAGGTAGAGCACCTCCCAGCCGCTCGCCTCGAGCAGCCCGCTCAGCATCTGGCCGCCGATGGAGTGGCGCTCGCCGGGCGAGCACGAGACGATCGCGAGCCGGCCGCCCTCGGGGCTCCGCCGCACTCGCTGCGCGAGGTCCGAGATCAGGGACGCGGTGACCTCGGCCGCCAGGTGCTCGTGGGCAACGCTGATCGTGCCCGCCTCCCAGCGGTCGCCGATCTCGACCATCGCGGGCTGGAAGACCTCGCTGTAGAGCTCCGCGAGCGAGAGCCCGCCGTCGACGGCCTCGCGGGCGATCTCGCGCGCGCGAAACGGATCCGGCTCGAGTATCGCCGCCAGATAGTCGTCGCGAATCCGGTGTTCCGAGGTGTGCACGCCTGCCCGTCGGGCTCCTGGCGCGGAATTATCGAACATCGGGCCAGCACGTGTCCCGGGAGGGGGCGCCCGGGT
Organism: Thermoleophilaceae bacterium; assembly: GCA_035275105.1. Lineage (GTDB taxonomy): Bacteria > Actinomycetota > Thermoleophilia > Solirubrobacterales > Thermoleophilaceae > AC-37. Next base: position 5,460 of record DATENL010000262.1, on the reverse strand, counting down.
TTGCGGCCGCCGATACGGGCGCATGCCGGCCCCGGTAAAGCTCGCCATGCGCCTGGTCGCCGCCGCCGTCGCGGCTGCGCTCCTCTTCGCCGCGCCGGCCGCCGCCGACAACCCGCGCGGCCGGATGCTCGGAGCCGTGCCCCCGGCGCCCGACCTCGCGCAGGCTCACCGGATCGCCCCCGCGGAGACCGCCGACCTGCTCACCTACCACGGTGGCCCGGTCGTGCACGACGGGCACGTCTACGCCGTCTTCTGGGAGCCGCTCGGGTACTCGTTCCCGCCCGGGTACAAGGCCGCGATCGCCAAGTACTTCCGCGACGTGGCCCGCGACAGCGGCCGGCGAACCAACGTGTACTCGGTCAACCGCGAGTACCCCGACCGGCACGGGCCGCCGCCGTACAGGGTCGCGTTCGAGGCGAGCTACACGGACACGTCGTTCCTGCCGGCCAGCGCCTGCGCCAACCCGAGCACCGACGTGTGCCTGACCGACCCGCAGCTCGCCTCCGAGCTCGCGGCGTTCGTCGTCGGGAAGGGGCTCCCGCGCGGGCTGGGCCGCCAGTACTTCCTCTTCACACCGCCCGGCGTGGGCTCGTGCTTCGACGGGGCCGAGTCCGGCTGCGTCTACCACGACTACTGCGCCTACCACAGCTACGCCGACGCGGCGGGCGTGCTCCTGTACGCGGTGCATCCGTACGTGAATGGCGTCGGCACCTGCGACGTCGGCGAGTCACCGACCGGCACGAGCGCGGACGCCGCGCTCAACGTGGTCAGCCACGAGCACGTGGAGATCATCACCGACCCGCTGGGCGACGCCTGGTACGACTCGGAGGGCGAGGAGAACGCGGACAAGTGCGCGTGGCGATTCGGCTCGCTCGCCGGCTTGGAGGGCGCGCTCTACAACCAGGTGGTCGGCGGGTCGCGGTACCTGCTTCAGCTCGAGTGGAGCAACGCGAAGGCAGGCTGCGTGGCGAGCATCCCGAACCGGCGGCCGCTCGCGCGCTACGCACGCAGCGGGCGGGCGCTCGCCGGGAGCGCCCTGCTGTTCGACGCCACGCGGGCCAAGGACCCCGACGGCACGATCGCCTCCTACCGCTGGGACTTCGGCGACGGCACGCACGCGCGCGGCCGCCTGGCCACGCACGCGTACACGCGCGGGGGCACGTTCCGCGCGCGGCTGACCGTGACCGACGACGAGGGCGCGACGGCGAGCCGGCGCAGGCGCGTGGTCGTGGCGAAGAAGGTCCGCCAGTACCGCAGGTACCGCCGGGACCGCTAGCCGGCGGGCGCGACCTGCCCGACGAGGCCCAGCTGGCCGAGGATCGTGGCGGTGTCGAAGTAGACCCGCTCGCCGACGAGCCGGTCGTCCTCGAACAGGAACAGCGCCAGCGAGCGCACCTCGAACGATCGGCCCGTGGGCGGGATCCCGCGCAGCTCGCCCTCGTGCGTGCCGCGTAGCCAGAACTCCACGATCACGGCGTCGTCGGCGTGGTGGACCGCGATCGTCTCGTTGCGCTGGTCGGGGAACGCCGTGCGCGTCTCCGCGAAGTAGCGCGCCACGGCCTCCTCCCCGTCGTGCACCTCCCCGGTGGGGACGATCTCGTAGCGGGGGTGGTGGAAGGTCCCCATCGTCACGTCGAACTCGTGGCGGTTCTCGGACTCCATGTGCTCGCGGACGAGCGCCTCGCGCCGCTCGCGCAGGTCGGTGGTCGTCATGGCGGTCATACTCCCACGTCGCGTGAAGCGATTCTTCGGGCCCTTCTTCGTCTTCGCGGGGGTGATGCACTTCGTCGTCCCCGACACCTACGAGTCGATCGTGCCGAGGGCGCTGCCCCGGCGGCGCGCGATCGTCTACGCGAGCGGCGTGGCGGAGATCGCCGGCGGTGCGGGCGTGATGCACCCCCGCACGCGCCGGGTCGCGAGCCTGTGGAGCGTGGCCACGCTGGTCGCGGTCTTCCCCGCCAACGTGAACATGGCGCTGAACGCGGACCGCTACAGGGTCCCGGGCGGCGCCGTTGCGCTCTGGCTGCGGCTCCCCGTCCAGATCCTGTTCGTGCTCTGGGCGCTGGCCGCGGGCGACGACTAGCGTTTCGGCGCCTCGTGCTCGGGGAATCCGCCGGGTAGGGGGGATGGGCTTCCGGGGTCTCACAGCGCTCGCGATCGCCGCCGTTGCGGCCACGCCCGCGTGCGCCGGCGTCGCCGGCGCCTCCGACCATCCTGCGAACGTCCAGTGGGAGACGCTCCTGCCGGCGATGCCGAGCTCGACCCGCGTCCAGCCGCACGCGGTCCCGTTCTGCCGCACGGCGACGGTTGCGTGCGTCGACACCGAGATCCGCCGGCTGCGCGCGGCCCAGACGCGCTTCCGCTGCGACCACCGTGCCGTGTTCGCGACCACGTACCTCGAGCTGACGCGCGAGCTCCGCCGCACCCTGCGGCGCGACCCGCGCTTCTTCCGCTGGCCGCGCTACCTGTACCTGGAGGACGCGCTGTTCGCGGACGTCTACTTCAACAGCCTGCGTGCGGACAGGCTCGGCAAGCCGGTCCCGCCGGCGTGGCGGATCGCCTTCGAAACGGCGAAGTCGGGTCAGGTGAACGCGGCGCAGGACATGCTGCTCGGGATCAACGCCCACGTGCAGAACGACATGCCGTTCGTGCTGGCGGCGCTCGGCCTGCGGAGCACGAAGGGCGACTCGCGCAAGCCCGACCACGACAAGGTCAACCTGATCCTCGATGCGGCCTACGAGCCGGTGGTCCGCGCCATCTCACGCCGCTTCGACCCGTTCGTCGACACCACCAACGCCTCGTGGAACCCGCTCGACGACGTGGGCGGCCTCGAGATGGTCAAGGGCTGGCGCGAGCAGGTGTGGCGCAACGCCGAGCGGCTGCTCTCCGCGCGCGACGCGGCCGAGCGCCGGCAGGTGGCGAGCCAGATCCAGCAGGGCGCGGCGGCCTGGGCGCGGATGATCGCCGCGCCGCAGACGCCGAACTACCGCGCGCAGCGCGACGCGTACTGCGCGAAGCACGTCAGGTGATGCGCCGCCTCGCCGTCGCGCTCGCCCTCGGGGCGGCGGTGGCCTGGCCGGGAGCCGCCGTCGCCGACCACCACGACGAGAACCTGCCCTGGCCGCAGATGCTGCCGCCGGCGCCCGTCACGACGAAGGTCCAGCCGCACGGGGTGGAGCACTGCCGGCGGGCGGGGCTCCACTGCATGGACGGCCTCCTGCGCCGGCTGCGCGCGCAGTGGCGGCGACTCGACGCCCGCTGCGACCACCGGGCGCTCTTCTCACTCGCGTACGTCCGGATCACGAAGGGCCTCCGCGACGACCTCGCCCGCAAGCGCCCGCGCTGGTTCCGCTACCCGGGCTGGTTCACCTACGTGATCGCGGACTTCTCGAACCGCTACTTCGCCGCGTTCCGCAACTACGAGCGAGGCCGCTACGTGACCGGCTCCTGGAGGGTGGCCTACGACGAGGCCACCCGCGGCGACGCGAGCGGCGGCCAGGACGTCCTCCTCGCCAGCAACGCGCACACCCAGCACGACCTCCCGTACGTGTACGCGCGGATGGGCATGCGCACCCCCGGCGGCGCCTCGCGCAAGCACGACCACGACGGCGTCAACGAGGTCAACACGCGGGTGTTCGACGGGCTCGAGGACTACTACGCCGCCCACTACGACCAGCAGTTCACGTGGATCGACATGAAGCCGTCGCCGCTGGACGAGCTCGGCACGCAGGAGATGGTCAAGGGCTGGCGCGAGGGGGCCTGGCGCAGCGCCGAGCGGCTCATGAACGCGCGCGGCCGCGAGGAGCGGCGGCGGGTCGAGCAGCAGATCGCGACGACCGCGAACGTGTGGGCCGACTTCATCCGGTCGGGCGACGTGCCCGGCTACCGCGAGCAGCGCGACGCGTACTGCCGCTCGAAGCGCCCTCGCTAACGTCGGGGCGGTGCGCCGACCCCTCGCACTGGCAGTCGCCGCCGCGGCAGCCCTGACGGCCGCCGCCCCCGCCGCGGCCGCGCGCCATGACTGGCCCCAGTTCGGCTACGACGGCGCCCGCTCGAACTTCTCGAAGTCGGTGGCCGGCGTCGGCGCCGGCGACCTGGCTCACATGAAGCGCCAGGACGTCGCCGTGCCCGGCACGGTCGACTCGTCGCCGATCTACGTCCACGCCGTCGTCGTGAAGGGCGCGGTGCACGACGCGTTCGTGGCGACCACGAGCTACGGGCGCACGTTCGCCATCGACGCGCGCACCGGGGCACGGCTCTGGACCTTCTCGCCGGCCAGCGCGGGCAAGCTCGAGGGCGGGCACCAGATCACCCAGTCGACGCCCGCGGTGGACAACGGCCACACGTTCGTCTTCGTCGTCACCCCCGACGGCCACGTGCGCAAGCTCCGGCTGAGCGACGGCAGGCAGGTCACGTCGGGGCAGTGGCCGGCCAGGCTCACCCGCGATCCCCTCCACGAGAAGCTCGGCACCCCGCTCAACATCTCGGGCCCGAACGTGATCGCGACCACGGGCGGCTACACGGGCGACACTCCGCCGTATCAGGGGAAGGTCGCGCTGATCGACCGGAAGAGCGGCCGGCTCGTCCGCGTCTTCAACTCCCTGTGCTCCAACCGCGGCGGCGTGATCGACCCGGCCACGTGCTCGGAGTCGGGGTCGGCGATCTGGGGGCGCGGCGGGGCCGTGGTCGTCCCGGGCAGCCGGCGCGTCCTGGTCTCGACGGGCGACGGGAAGTTCAACGGGAAGACCCACTGGGGCGACAGCGTCCTCGAGCTCTCACCCGACCTGAGCCGGCTCGTGGGCAACTGGACCCCCACCGACGCCGACAACCTCGAGACCGGGGACGTGGACCTCGGAAGCACGGCGCCCGCCCTCTTGCGGAGCGGCGAGCGCTGGCTCGCGCTCCAGGGCGGCAAGGACGCGAAGCTGCGGCTGCTCGACGTGGCGAACCTGAACGGCCACGGCAAGGCATGCAACTGCAAGAACCACGAGCTCCAGACGCTCGACGCGGGCGACGGCGTGTTCACCGCGCCGGCCGTGTGGCGCCACGACGGCGCCACCTGGGCCTTCGTCGCCAACCTGTTCGGGCGGACCACGGCGTACCGCCTGAGCACGGGCGCCAAGCCGCGCCTGCGCCGGGTCTGGAGCGTCGGCCGCGGCGGCACGAGTCCGGTGATCGCCGGCGGCCTCCTGTACGTGTACTCCCCGAGCGGGGAGGGCGTCTCCGTCTACCGGCCGGCCACCGGCAAGCGGGTCGGGACGCTCGCGGCCGCGGGCGGCCACTGGAACTCCCCGATCGTCGCGGACGGCCGCGTCGCCATCCCGACCGGCGACTCGAACGACCACTCGTCGAGCGGCACGATCACGATCTACCGGAAGTAACGGGCGGCCGCGCCCGGCCGGCGGCCCGCCGCCTCAGCGCGGCGGCGTGTAGCGCGGGTTGCGCGCGTAGCGCGGTTTG
>DATENL010000261.1:0-15693 GCA_035275105.1 Thermoleophilaceae bacterium | reverse complement strand
CCGAACACGAGGATGTCGCTCGCGCCGCGCCAGGCCACGAGCCGCGCCTGGAACATGCGGTCGCCGTCGCGCACGCTGCGCGGCCGGCGCCCCGCCGGGTAGGTGCCGGCCCAGTGCGCGCCGGTGCGCGCGAGCACGTCGAGCACGGGCGCGTCCCACGCCGTGCGCGTCCCAGCTCGGCCGAAGAGCTTCACGAACGCCGCCGGCATCGCTCCCATCTACCCTGTACCGGCCCATGGCCGACCAGGACCGCATCCGCAACTTCTCGATCATCGCCCACATCGACCACGGGAAGTCGACGCTCGCGGACCGTGTCCTTCAGCTGACGGAGACCGTCTCTGAGCGAGAGATGCGCGACCAGCTGCTGGACTCGATGGAGCTCGAGCGCGAGCGCGGGATCACGATCAAGGCCCAGGCCGTGCGGGTCGAGTACACCGCCCGCGACGGCGAGACCTATCGCCTGCACCTGATCGACACGCCAGGCCACGTGGACTTCACGTACGAGGTCTCGCGCTCCCTCGCCGCTTGCGACGGCGCGCTGCTCCTGGTCGACGCGTCGCAGGGCGTCGAGGCCCAGACGCTCGCCAACACCTACCTCGCGGTCGACGCCGGGCTCGAGCTGATCCCCGCGCTCAACAAGATCGACCTCCCCGGCGCCGAGCCGGAGCGAGTGGCCGGCGAGATCTCGGAGCTGCTGGGCGAGCCGGCCGACGACGTGATCCGCCTGTCGGCGAAGACGGGGGAGGGGGTCGAGGACGTGCTCGAGGCGATCGTCCAGAAGATCCCGCCGCCCGAGGGCGACGCGAGCGCTCCGCCTCGCGCGCTCATCTTCGACTCGGAGTTCGACCAGTACCGCGGCGTGATCGCCTACGTGCGGGTGGTGGACGGCGAGTTCTCCAAGCGGGACGCGATCAGGGCGATGCAGACGGGCACCGAGGCCGACATCGACGACATCGGCTACTTCGGGCCCGAGCTGACGTCGGTCGACACCCTGCGCGCCGGCGAGGTCGGCTACGTGATCACGGGCGTCAAGGACGTCTCGCAGCTGCGGGTGGGCGACACGCTCACCACGCGCGCGAGCCCGGCCCAGGAGCCCCTGCCCGGCTACCAGGAGGTCAAGCCGATGGTCTTCTGCGGCCTGTTCCCAGTCGACACGGACGAGTTCTCGGACCTCCGCGACGCGCTCGAGAAGCTCGAGCTCAACGACGCCGCGCTCACCTGGGAGCCCGAGACGAGCCAGGCGCTCGGCTTCGGCTTCCGCTGCGGCTTCCTCGGCCTGCTCCACATGGACATCGTGCGCGAGCGGCTCGAGCGCGAGTACGACCTCGAGCTGCTCGCCACGACGCCGAACGTGGAGTACGAGGTCACGCTCACGGACGGGTCGGTCGCGACGGTCCACTCGCCCAGCGACATGCCCGACCGCGCGCGCGTGGCCGAGATCCGTGAGCCCTACATCCGCGCGACGATCCTCAGCCCCAAGGAGCACGTGGGCGCCGTGATGGAGCTGTGCCAGGAGCGCCGCGGACAGCACGTGGACATGAGCTACCTGTCGTCGGCGCGCGTGCAGCTCCGCTACGACCTGCCGCTCGCGGAGATCGTGCTCGACTTCTTCGACCAGCTCAAGTCGCGCACGCGCGGGTACGCGTCGCTCGACTACGAGATCGTCGGGATGCGGCCCGCCGACCTGGTCAAGCTCGACATCCTGCTGGCGGGCGACGCGGTCGACGCGCTGTCGATGGTCGTCCACCGCGACAAGGCGTACGGGGCCGGCCGGGCCCTGACCGAGCGGCTGTCGAAGCAGATACCGCGGCAGCAGTTCGAGGTCGCGATCCAGGCGGCGATCGGGTCGAAGATCATCGCGCGCGAGTCGGTGAAGCCGATTCGCAAGGACGTGATCGCCAAGTGCTACGGCGGCGACATCACCCGCAAGCGCAAGCTGCTCGAGAAGCAGAAGGCGGGCAAGAAGCGGATGAAGCAGGTCGGCCGGATCGAGGTGCCCCAGGAAGCGTTCCTGTCGGTGCTCGAGATCGGCGACAACGGCAAGGGCTAGCCCAGCGCCGCGATCACGGCCTTGGCCGCGGGGTTCCCGCCCATCTTGGGCGTCCGGCACGGGATCGCGCGGTCGCCGGCGTGCAGCACCAGCCCGATCGCGAGCCGGCCCTCGCTCAGGTCGGCGATCCGCACCGACGAGCGCGGCCAGCGGGCGACCTCCTTCTTCAGCTGGTTCGGGTTGACCACGAGCGGGTGGCTCGCGTGACGCGGGTCGAACTTGAACGCGACGACCTCGGACGTCGTGAGCGCGAGGCAGAAGTTCGCCGGCAGGCCGGTGCCGAGCTGCGTGTAGTGGCGCTGGAACGGGCCGGCGAGCTCGACCGGCTCGCCCAGCTTTCCCTCGGCGACCGCCCGCCAGCGCTCGACGACCTCGTCCACGGCGCTCATCTGTAACAGACGCAGCCCGCCGCGGACCTAATATGCGAGCCATGTTCCTGTTCCGCGAGAAGACCAAGATGATCGACCCCGAGCGCGCCCTGCCGGGCCGCGACCAGCCGATCGCCGTCCAGGGGCCCCACGAGGTCCTCGGCAACCCGATCGTGCCGCCGTTCCCCGACGGCTACGAGCAGGCGGTGTTCGGGCTCGGCTGCTTCTGGGGCGCCGAGCGCCTGTTCTGGGAGGCCCCGGGCGTCTGGACCACGGCCGTCGGCTACGCGGGCGGCTACACGCCGAACCCGACGTACGAGGAGGTCTGCTCCGGCAGCACCGGGCACACCGAGGCGGTCCTAGTGGTCTTCGACCCCGAGCAGACGAGCTATGAGCAGATGCTGAAGATCTTCTGGGAGGGCCACGACCCGACCCAGGGGATGCGGCAGGGCAACGACGTGGGCACGCAGTACAGGTCCGGGATCTGGGTCGCGGACGAGCGTCAGCGCGAGCTGGCCGAGGCGTCGCGGCGCATGTTCGGCGACCGCCTGCTCAAGGCCGGCCACGCCGAGATCACCAGCGAGATCGCCGACGCCGGCCCGTTCTACTACGCCGAGCCGTACCACCAGCAGTACCTGGCGAAGAACCCGAACGGCTACTGCGGGCTGGGCGGGACGGGCGTCTCCTGCCCGGTCGGGCTCGCGGCGTCCTAGGCGCACCACCGCGACTCTCGGCCCCCCGGGTGTTCTCGCCGTTGAGACCCCTACGCAAGGGAGGCGCACCAATGCGCAAGACCATCATCGCCCTGGGCCTCGCCGTCGCGCTCGCCGTGCCGGCGCTCGCGCAGGGCACCTCGTACGCGCCGAAGCACTACGGCGCGAAGAAGGCGTGCCGGGACGAGCGCGCGGCCGACAAGGACGCGTTCAAGGAGAGGTACGCGAACGAGAACGGCAGGCATGCGTTCCGCCGCTGCGTGCGGCAGCACGTGCGCCACGCCAAGGCGGTCTGCCGCGCCGAGCGCGAGACCGACCCGGAGGCGTTCAAGGAGAAGTACGCGAGCGATCGCGGTACCGAGGCGTTCGGCCGCTGCGTACGCGAGCACGAGTCCGACCCGATCCCGGTGGCGTCGGACCCGCAGCCGTAGGTCCTCGTGGGCTGGGGCGGCGCCTCTGGCCGCCCCGGCTACCGCGGCTAGACTGACCCCGCATTCGGGGCGTGGCGCAGCCTGGTAGCGCGCACCGTTCGGGTCGGTGAGGTCCCCGGTTCAAATCCGGGCGCCCCGATTAGCCGCACCGCCGACCCGCGCACAACCCGTCCCGCCCCCCCCGGTGAGGTCCCCGGTTCAAATCCGGGCGCCCCGATTGCCGACCCGCTCTGTGTGCGGGCTGGGCAAGCTCGTGGTACCAGCGCGGGCCTACGAAGCGGCCTGGTCGCGCGTCCGGCTGGAGGCCGAAAGGTCGCTGGTTCAAATCCAGTCGCCCCGACCAGGTAGAGCAGCGGCTCATTCGGCGCTTGCGTTAACGCGCCACGGGTGGGAGGATCGAACCACCGGTTCGAATCCGGGTGCCGCGGTTAGCGGACCCTGCTCTAGAGGCACGGCCTCCGCGCCTGACATGGCCCTAGCCGCCCGCACCGCGCAGTGGTAGGGTCGCACGCATGGCCCTGGATGGCGCCCTCGCGCTCGGTGCGAGGGACATCCGACGACTCGCGGCGTTCGCCCGAGGAGCGCTGCTCATCCTTTTGTGGCCTGTTTGCGTGCTTGTCGGCCGCCGCGAGTGCGGCCTCGTTCTCGGGGTCACGGCCGATCGCCCTCGACAAGACCAGCGGGTTCAACCTGGTCGACGTGGCATGTGGAGCAGCAGGTGACGCTTGATCTCAACAGGTAGCCCGATGAGCTGCGCGCGGACGTCACGAACGTCCACCTCGACGGACCCACACAACCGGAGGCTGACTCGCGCGCGTCGTGTCGCCATCACGGCCGGGACAGCGGTGGCGATCGCGTTGAGCTTGGTCTCGCAGTCCATGGCGGCGACGATCTCCGTGACCAACCACCTGGACGAGGTGACCGGTGGCAACGGCTGCTCGCTGCGTGAGGCGATATCCGCCGCGAACGGCAACAACAGCGGACCTGGCGGCGACTGCGCGAAGGGCGACGGGGTGGACCTGATCAAGGTGCCGGCGAGCGCCGCCCCGTACACGCTCAGCCGCGCTGGGGCCTACGAGAACGCGAACGCGACCGGTGACCTCGACATCACGAGCGTCGTCACCATCGTGGGCGGCGGAGCGTCCTCGACGACCGTCGATGCCAAGCACCTCGATCGCGTCTTCCACGTGCTGGATAGCGGCATCGCGACGTTCGCGGGCCTCGCGGTCACGGGCGGCGTGTCGCCGCCGGGCTTCGGCGGCTCGACGGGACCCGACAACAGCGGCACGCCGGGTGCCAACTCCGATGGAGGCACCGGAGGCGCGGGCAGCGACGGCGGCGGCGTCCTGAACGACGGCGCGCTGACGTTGGACCACGTCAGGATCCACCACAACGCCACCGGTTCCGGCGGGCGGGGCGGCGACGGCGGAAGCGCCGGCCCGGTAGGTAACGGGGACGGTGGCCAGAGCCGCGGGGGAGCCGGGGGCCCGGGCGGCAGCGGCGGCGGTGTCGCTTCGACGGGGAGCAGCCTTGCGATCAATGCGAGCCGCATCGATCACAACAGGACGGGGAAGGGCGGGACGGCGGGAGCCGCAGGAACGGGCGGCGTTGGGATAAGCGCCCCCACGGGTGGTAACGGCGGCGTGTCCTTTGGCGGCACGGGCGGCGCGAGCGGGTCGGGCGGGGGCATCGTGGCCATAGGCAACCTGACCGTCACCGGGTCGGTCGTCTCCGGCAACGCAACGGGCGACGGCGGCAACGGGGGCAACGGGGGGACAGGCGGGACAGGCGGAACAGGCACGACGGAAGCTGGCGGGCAGGGCGGGCCCTCCATCGGCGGCTTCGGAGGATCAGGAGCGCCCGGGGGCGGGATCGTCGCGGCGGCCGCCGCGATTAGGGACACGACCGTGCGCGCGAACAGGAGCGGTCGCGGCGGTAACGGCGCCGCGGGCGGAAGGGCCGGCGACGGCGGCCCCGGAGCGACCGCGACGGGACCCGAAGGCGTCGGCGGCGGCGGATTTGGCGGCGACGGCGGCGGGGAGCCGGGGATCTACTCCGTGGGTCTGGAAGGCTTCTCCAACCCGTCGGCGGTTTACGAGCGCGTAACGGTCAGCGAAAACACCGCTGGCGACGGAGGCACCGGCGGAGCTGGCGGAGGCGGTCCGTCCCGGAGCGACGGCGGGCAGGGGGGCCAGGGTGGGAGGGGCAGCGGTCTCGCGGTCGTGATCTATAACCCGCCCGCCGGCCAGGTAACGGTCACCGTGAGGAACGCCACGCTCGCCTACAACAGAGGGGGCGACGGCGGCAGCGGCGGTGCCCGCGGGGCGACTGGGAGTTCCCCCGGCGCCGGGGGCTTCGGTGGAAATGGGACGGGAGCCGATCTCCGAGTGCCGGCACCCTCGGGGTTCTCCCCTACCCCGCTCGCGGGCCTCACGCACGTGACCATCGCGTCCAACGGTCCGGGTACGGGCGGGGCCGCCGGCCAAGGGGGGACGCTACCCGGACCCGCCGGCCTCGGCGCAGGCGTGGAGGCGAGCGGGAACATCGACGTCACCCTCACGAACGTCCTGCTGGCGTCCAACGGTGTGAGGAACTGCTGGCCAGGCGGCTTCCATGGAACCCACAACCTCTCGTTCCCGAGCGACAGCAAGTGTCCGGGCGCGTCCGTCACGGCGAACCCCCTGCTCGGCGCCCTCCAGGACAATGGCGGACCGACCCAGACGATGGCGATCCCGGCCGCCAGCCCGGCTTTCGACGCGGTCCCTTCGACGGGCGCGGGCTGCCTGGCGACCGACCAGCGCGGGATCACGCGCCCGCGCGGCAGGGGCTGCGAGATCGGCGCCTTCGAGCTGACGTTCCCGGCCGCCGCCACCGGTGGCGTGGCGAAGATCGCCCCGAAGAGCGCGGCCGTCAAAGGCCTCGTCCACCCGGGCTCCACGCCGACGAGCTTCCGCTTCGACTTCGGGCCCAGGCTCCCTTACGGGTCGCACACGCCGCCCAGCCCCGCCGGCAGCGCCTACGCGAACACGCGCGTGAGGCGGCGACTGACCGGCCTGAAGCCCAACACGCTCTACCACTACCGCGTCTTCGCCACGAACGTGAACGGCAGCGCGGCGGGTCTCGATCGGACCTTCAGAACGCTCCCCCGGTTCGCCGGGGTCAGGATCCTCACGCCGGCCGCAAAGCTCAACGCGAAGAACCGCGTCGCGATCGCGCTCCGGTGCCAGGCGAAGACCTTCACCGCCTGCAAGGGGACGCTGAACCTGACCAAGTCGACCAAGCCCAGGAGTCTCTCTAGCAAGGGCTTCCGAATCGCGCCGGGCAAGACGGTCACGCTGACCCTGACGCTCCCGAAGGACGCCGCGAAAGCGATCCGCAACCACCAACCGGTCCAGGCGACCGCCACCGCCGCAGGCCGTGACGGCGAAGGAACGCCGAGAACGACGACCCGCAAGGTGGCGCTCACGGGCTGACGTTTCGGCTCCGCGGCTCGGGCTCAGAGGTAGTGCATCTGCGCGCACGCGTGAGGCTCGGTGACCTGAGCGATCGTCAGGGCACGCAGGGCGTACTTCGTCGCGGCGTAGGACGCCTGGCCCGTAGTACCACCGTGGTACCGACCGCTACGTCCAATGCGTCCAGATCGTCCAGAACCGTGGACGCATTGGACGTTCTGGACGCTGGTGGACGCATCGACACTCCCTGACCACCGGTTCAAATCCGGGCGCCCCGATTAGCCGGAGCGCCGACCCGCGCACAACCCGCTCCGCCACCCCGGCGCTTAGCGCCGCCGGGCGCGGGTACAGGTGAGGCATGGCAGACACCACTCCCAACGAGGACCGCGTCGAGGGCGCCGTCGACAAGGCCAAGGGCAGGCTCAAGGACGCGGGGGGCGCCGTGACCGGCGACCGCTCGCTTCAGGCCGAGGGCCGCGGCGACCAGGCGAAGGGCACGTTCAAGGAGAAGAAGGGCCTGCTCCGCAAGCTGTTCCGCTAGCGCGGGCCCGCAATCCGCAGGGGGCGCGCGTCGTGTGCGCCTACCGGTGCTCGACGGTCTACTTCGACTCGGCGCAGAACTTGTCGCCGCCGACCTCGACCTGCGTCTGCGGCTTGTCGCCGATCTGCACGCAGGCGATCGCGGTCGAGCCGGACTGCTCGCTCACCAGCTTCTTCGTCGCGCTCTTCGAGCCGCAGTCGACGATTTTCCTGCCGCTGTCGATGCAGTCGCCGACCTTCGCGTCCGTACCTCCGCAGCCGGCTGCAGCCAGGGCGGCGACGGCGCCCAGTCCGCATGCGAGCAGGCGCAGGCGTCCGGTTCGCGGCTTCATGTCCGGGGATTCTCGCTCAACCTGGGCAGCACGTGCTCGCCGAAGAGGCGAATCTGCTCGACCAGGCTCGGCAGGCCGTCGACGCTCACGTCCGCCCACGCCCTCAGCGTGAACGGGTCCGCGAACGAGACGAGGGCGTGATTCAGACCCGCCTGCGCGTACGTCTCGGTCAGCCAGCCAAGCCAGTCGTCGGGAGTGCCGGCCACGACCAGGCGGTCAGCCAGCGAGTCCGGGGTCGCGGCGAGGGCGCGCTTGACGTCGCCCGCGCCGAACGCCTCGTTCACCGGAGCGACCTCGTCCGGGTCGATCCCGTGGCGCTCCAGCAGGGCGGGCGGCATCGACGGGATGTAGAACGCCGCGAGGACCCGCCCCGCCCGCCGCGCCACCTCACCGTCCTCCGCGATGGCCCCGAGCAGCGAGTCGCCCAGATCGAGCCCGTCCGGAGTCCTCCCGGCCCGCTCGGCGCCGGTCTCGAAGCAGCCGACGACGTACCGCAGCGCCTCCGGGGAGTACGCGCAGGCGGTGTGCAGGCCGTCCGCGACCTCGCCGGCGAGCTCCATCGACCTCGGCCCGCCCATCGCTCCGATCTTCAGCGGCACGTGCTCCTGGACCGGGCGCGCGAACGTGCTCACGGCGGAATAGCTGTAGAAGTCTCCGGAGAAGTCGATCTCGCCTTGGTCGAGCACGGTCCGCATCACCTGATGCGCCTCGCGTAGCCGCGCGATCGGCCGGGTCCCGCGCCACTCGATCCCGTACTGCTCAAGCATCGCGATGTTGCCGATCCCGAACACGACCTCGGCGCGGCCGCCGCTCAGCTCGTCGAGCGTCGCGGCGAGCTGAGCCACGTACGTCGGGTCGCGCATGAAGATCGGGGCGACGCACGGGCCGAGCCGCACCGCCTCGGTCGTTCGCGCCGCTGCGGCCAGCAGTAGCCACGGATCCTTGTGGTAGATCTCGTCGGCGCTGTAGCAGGCGTGGAAGCCGAGCTGGTCCGCGCTCTGGATGCAGTCCAGAAGCTCGTCCGCTGGCTGTTCCGGAAGCATCTGGAAGCTCGCCAGCACGGCGCGAGCCTACCCCACGGTCATCGGGCTGGCGCGCGCGGTGCGGGTGGGTTAGGGTCGCCGGCGAAGAGGGTGATGGAGCCGAGTGCGCCGCGGGATATTCATCTGCTACCGCCGCGAGCTGGATCGCCACCCCGCCGGGCGACTGGCCGATGAGCTGAGCGCGCGGTTCGGCCGCGAGCGCGTGTTCATCGACGTCGACCGCCTCCGGCTCGGCAACTGGCGGCGGCAGATCGACGAGGCGCTCGAGGGTGCGGCGGTCGTCCTCGTCGTCATCGGTCGCGGCTGGATCGACGAGTTCGAGCGGCCGCGGCCGGCCGGCGACCACGTTCGATATGAGATCGCCGAGGCACTGAGGCGCGGCATTCTCGTCACCCCGGTCACCCTCGGCACCGTCGACGTGCCCGACCCGACGCGGCTTCCCGACGAGATCGCCGGTCTGGTCGAGTCCCAGAACTACCCGGTCCTCGACGACGCGTTCTGGGACTTCAGCGTGGGGAGGCTTGCCGACGCGATCAAGACGGAGCTGGAGGCGCCGGAGCCCGATGCGGGAAGCGCGGGTCCCACCGCCCCTCAGGCCGCGGAGGAGGACGGCGAGCGGCCTGACGAGGGAGAACAGCGCTCGCCGGAGCCTCGGGCGACACCGAGGCCGAGACGACAGCGGAGCGGCACGGCCCCCCACCCCGATGAGGCTCACTATCGACAGATCGCGCGCCGCCTGGCACGAACGAGGGTCGTCCTATGGATCGGTTGGGAGTTCAATTCGGGTAGCCCTGAGTCGTTCGAAGACGGCCACCCTCCGGATGCGGACGAGCTCGCCGACTCGCTGGCCAGGACGTACGACTACCCGCCAGGCGAAGCCGTCGACCTTCTCGACGTAGCGGAGTACTGCGTGAGCATGGAGGGCCGAGGGAGCTTCGAGCATGAGCTGGCGACCCTCCTCGAGGCGAACTCGGCACCGACCAACGGTCATCGGCGTCTGGTCCAGCTGGGGCGCTCCGCCGCGGGCGGGGGCGCACGGCACGCTCATCACCTGATCCTCACCACGAGGCTCGACGATGCGATCGAGCGCGCGTTCGACGTCGAGGCCGAGCCCTACGACCTCCTCGTCTACCTGCCCCATGGAGAGAACGGCGGACTGTTTCGGCACGTGCCATGGGGAAGCGAGACCGGTGCGGTCGTGGCAGATCCCTTGACGTACGCCGAGCTTCCGATCGACCCGCTGTCGGACCATGTGATGCGGACGACCATCGTCAAGCTCAACGGACAGCCGGACGGCGGCGGGGGACCCGGCAATGCGCCGGGCGGCTGCATGCTCACGAGGACCGACGCCGACCTCTATATGGCAGAGCGTCAGATCGGTCAGGTGTTTCCAGCGGCGGTGCTCAACACGATCATGCACGCCCACCAGCTCTTCCTCGGCTGTTCGGCGAGGGAGCCCACCCTCCGCAGCCTGCTGGCACGCCTGTCCTTGCAGGACCGCCGCAACTGGGCAATCGACGACGGCGCTGACCACGTGGACGAGGAATTCTGGCGGCCGCACGGCGCCCAAGCTCTCTGTGCGGCTCCAGCCGAGTACCTCGGCGCGGTTCTGCAGCACTTGCCCGACGAGCGCCCGAGGAGACCGCAGGCGAGCCCGCTGCTCGATCCTGAGCAGCGCGCCCCGGCCGAAGGGGCGGGAGTGCACCAGCGGCTGTCGGGCCCCGATGTGGACCCGCCGGCCGAGGCTCTCCGCATCTCCCGCGCGGAGGTGGACGTGCTGATGGCGCATGCACGCGAGGAGGCTCCCCACATCTGCTGCGGCTATGCACAGATAGAGAACGAACGAGTGGTAGCGGTCGTTCGCGGCGAGAACACCTTGCGCTCGCCGTACCGCTTCGAGCTGGACGGGCGCAGCCTGTTGGGAGCACATGAACTCGACTCCCAGGGCTTCGAGGTGGCGATCTACAACTCGCATCCGAGAAGCAGCGCCGAACCCTCGCGGCTGTCGCGCGAGCTGGCGCACTATCCGGATTGGACGTACCTGATCGTTTCCCTCGTTCCGGACGAGGGCGTACGGGCCTGGCGCATAGTGGACGGGCGCGCGACCGAGCGGCCGCTCCTCGTCGACTAGCGGATCTGCGTTTGCCAGCCCCCGCCGCATGCGTCAAGATCGCGGGACCATGAACGCATCGACCCCCACCCGCGCGGCGCTCGCCCTGGTCGCCGCCTTCGCCCTCGCCGTCCCCGCGGCCACCGCCGCGCCCACCGTCAAGGAGTTCGACGTCCCCACGGCCGACACCCAGCCGACCGACATCGCGAACGTGGACGGCAAGCTCTGGTTCGTGGAGCAGGTGGGGGGCAAGATCGGCCGGGTCACCCCGGGCGCTCCGCCGCTGATCGAGGAGTTCACGCCGCCCTCGCAGGCCGGCTCGATGACGCCGATCAACGGCCTCCAGGACGTCGCCCGCGGGCCGGACGGCAACGTCTGGGTCTCCGCCACGAACGTCGTGGCCAAGGTGCCGCCGAACAACCCGACCGGCGGGATCGCCTACGGCGGCCTCGGGCTCGCGGACCCGCGCGGGCTCGCGGCGGGGCCTGACGGCAACGTCTGGGTGGTCGACGCCGGCGCCGACGACGTGAAGCGCGTGACCACCGCCGGCGCGCTGGTCGGTTCGGCGATCGAGCTCGGCATGGGGTGCGGCCCGAGGAACATCGCCCGCGGGCCCGACCAGAACATGTGGGTCACCTGCTTCGGGAACGGCAAGGTCGTCCGCATAAAGGGCGACGGCAGCGCGGCGGACCCGTTCACGCTCGCCGCGGGCAGCACGCCGTGGGACATCACGAGCGGCCCCGACGGGAAGCTCTGGTTCACCGGGCAGAAGCACGACGTCTCGAGCATCACCACGGCGGGCACGCCCAAGCCGTTCACGAGCAAGGGCCTCGACCCGTTCGGCATCACCGTGGGACCCGACAAGGCGCTCTGGTACGCGGAGTTCGGCGACAGCACGATCGGCCGCGTGACGACGGCCGGCAAGACGAGCCAGTTGACGGGGCTGACCGCCAACTCCGGTCCCCGCTACATCGCAGCGGGTCCGGCCAACACGCTCTGGTTCACGGAGCAGACAGCCAACAAGATCGGCCGCATCACGGGGGTCGTGCAGCCGCCGAAGCCCCCGGCGAAGGCGAACCTCGCGGGCTCGAAGGACTCCGTCACGGTCAACGAGGAGCGCCGGTTCACGTACGGCTTCAAGGCGGGCAAGGGCCTCAAGGGACGCGCGATCTTCGAGAGCGCCCGCAAGATCACGGTGAACGGCGAGAAGCGGAAGGTGACCTTCGCCAGGCGGTCGTTCACCGTGCCGCCGAGCGGCAAGGTCACCGTCAGGGTCAGGCTCCGGAAGGACAAGTTCGCGATCCTCGAGGAGAAGGGCACGGTGCGGGTCCGGATCCGCGTCATCTTGAGGAACGCGGCCGGCCTGACCAGCACGGCGAGCCGGACCTTCAAGCTCAAGGCTCCCTAGCGGCGCGGAGCCGCCCGGGGCTACTTGACCTTCAGCAGGTCCACGTCGAAAACGAGCGTCTCGTCCGGACCGATCGTGGGCGGCTGGCCCTGTGCGCCGTACGCGAGGTCGGGCGGGATGACGAGCTGGCGCCGGCCGCCCACGCGCATGCCCTTGATCCCCTGATCCCATCCTGGGATGACCATGCCCTGGCCGAGCGTGAACTTGAACGGCTCGCGGCCCCACGACGTGTCGAACTCCTCCCCCGACGAGAACGTGATGCCCACGTACTGCATCGTCAGCTCCTTGCCGTCCTTGGCCACCGCTCCCTTGCCCTTCACGATGTCGCGCTTCACGAGCTTGGCCGGCGGGTTGCCCTTCGGCTTGTCGATCGGCGGCTTCTTCCCGAGCTTGTCCTCGCCGGGCGTCGGGGGGAGCGGCTTCGACGGGCCGCTGGGCTTCTGCTCCGGCTCGGGCGCCGGGGCCGAGCTCGACGCCGCGGGCTCGTCGCCGCTCGGGATCTCGGCGGTCTTGCCGCCTCCGTCGCCTCCGCAGCCGGCGACCGCGAGCGCCGCCGCGATGGCGAGCACGCGCCAGCCTCGATTCCAGAACGGCCGCATCGGCAAGACTGTACGACGCGGCGGTGGCGCCCGCTCCCGGGGTCGGTTAGGTTCGAGGTCATCGGCCGACCTCGCCCACGGAACGCAGAGCCTCGAGAGTGAGCCCGGTCCGGGGGCGCGTGGTGGCGCTCGCATGCGCTCTCGCGGCGGTGATCGCGCCGTCGGCGGCGGACGCCCGCCGCTCGTTCGAGATGAGCGCCGAGCCCGACCTGTTCCCGGCTTTCTCGACCGGAACGCACGACTACGTGGTCCGCTGCGACCCCGACACGCCGGTGCGCCTCTCGCTCGCCGCGCGCGACGGGGCGAAGGTCGCCGTGGGCGACCAATCGCGGCGCTCCGGGAGCTTCGACCGGAAGCTGCACCTGAAGCCCGGCCGCGCGGTCTCGCTCGTGGCCAGCTCCGGCGGCCGCGAGCGCGCCTACAACGTGCGCTGCCTGCCGCCGGACTTCCCGGACTTTGACGTCGAGCGCCGCGCCGCGCCGCAGGCTCACTACTACGTCGTCACCCCGGGGCTCAAGACGAGGGCCCCCGGCTACGCCGCCGTCTTCGACGATCGCGGCGCCCCGGTCTGGTGGATGAGGGACGACCCCGCGCCGTTCAACGCCACCCTCATGCCGACGGGCGGGATCGCGTGGACGCAGCTCACCGGGCCCCCGCGGTACCAGTCGCTGGGGCACTACGACGGCTACGCCCTGGACGGCTCGCCGATTCGCCAGTTCAGCGCCGAGGGAATCCTCACCGACCTGCACGAGCTGCGGGTCGCCGCCGACGGGCACGCGTGGGTGATCGCCTACGCCCCCCGCTACCACCTGGACTTCCGGCGTTGGGGCGGGCCGCGCGACGCGGGTGTCCTCGACGGCGAGATCCAGGAGCTGGACGAGCGCGGCAAGCGCGTCTGGACGTGGAGCACGCGCGGGCACGTCGGACTCGGCGAGACGTCGCCATGGCTCCACCGCCTGCTGTTCGAGCAGCCGGCGATCACCTTCCCGGGCGGACGGGTCTACGACACCGTGCACATGAACTCGGTCGAGCCGTTCGGCAGCCGGCTCGTCTTCTCGCTTCGCCACACCGACGCGGTGTACGAGATCGACCGCCGCACCGGCCGCGTCGCCTGGAAGCTGGGCGGCGTGCGGACGAAGCGCAGCCTCGAGATCGTGGGCGACCCGGTCAGCCCGAGCTTCGACGGCCAGCACGACGCGCGTTTCGCGGGCGACCGGAACAGCCTGACCGTGTACGACAACGGGATCCTCCACAAGCGCCCGCCGCGCGCCGTCGAGTACAGGATCGACCGTAAGAAGCGCACCGCCACGTTCGTGAACGCCGTCTCGTTCCCCGAGGCCGACAGGTCCACGTGCTGCGGCAGCGCGCGCCGGCTCCCGCGCGGCAACTGGGTGGTCTCGTGGGGCAACACGCCGTGGGTGACCGAGCAGACGGAGGAGGGGGACCCGGTGCTGACCCTCGGCTTCCCGGGCCGCACGTCCTACCGCGCCGAGCCGGTGACCGGCGGCCAGCTGACCCGCCGTGCGCTGCGGGCGGGGATGGACGCGATGGCGCCCTGACCGGGCGCCCGGCTTGAGCCGCGCGGTCCCGGGTAACCCCAGAACCACCCCTAGGCGAAAGGAACCGCAATGATCGGCGCACTCATCCTCGGCCTCGTCGCCGGCTTCATCGGCAAGGCCCTCATGCCCGGCAAGGACCCGGGTGGCTTCTTCGTGACCATCGCGCTCGGCCTCGGCGGCGCCGCGATCGGCTGGCTGATCTTCACCAAGGCGCTCGGGATCGGCGACGACGACGCGTTCGACCTCGGCGGGCTGGTCGGGGCGATCATCGGCACGATGATCCTGCTCGGCGCCTACCGGATGATGATCGGCTCGCGCGAGGGCCCGCGCGCCGCGTAGCGCGCCGCCTACTCGTAGATCACCACGTCCGGCTGCGGCCGCAGCCGGAGCACGTCGCTCGGGCGCATGAGCCCCGTGTCCTCCTCGTAGAAGAGCTTGAGGCCGTGGGCGAAGCCGAAGATGCCGCGCGTCAGCTCGCGGTACTTCGCCACCTTCTGCGCGGCGGTGCCGAAGCCGTC
This sequence comes from Thermoleophilaceae bacterium, assembly GCA_035275105.1. Classification (GTDB taxonomy): domain Bacteria; phylum Actinomycetota; class Thermoleophilia; order Solirubrobacterales; family Thermoleophilaceae; genus AC-37. The sequence goes on along the minus strand of DATENL010000261.1, from coordinate 570 downwards.
GACGTCGAGGACGGTCGCCACCCCGGGCCGGGCGGTCAGCCGCTGCCGGTTGCGAACCATCCCGGCCGTGAACTGGTGCACCAGAAGCAGCTTCTCGGGCAGTCCGCGGCGGCGCACCAGCCCGTCGAGGCGGTCCGCGACGGCGTTCACCTCGGCCGCGTCCATCGAGCCGAGGTCGCGGCCCGGCACCTGCCCGGGGGCGACGTGCCACTCCGGGTCGAGCGCGAGGCTCACGTCGGGCTCGCGCAGGTAGCGCTCCAGCACCCTCACCTCGTCGAGGAAGCGCGCCCGGCCGGGCTGCACGTCGAGCACCAGCAGCGCGCGCGCCCGGCGCGCGGCGGCCAGGTAGCGGCGGATCGTCCCGGCCCCCTGACGGGTGCGGTAGAGGCCGTCCTCGCCCGGCAGGGGGTCCGCCACGGTCGCGATCAGCTCCAGCGCCGGCAGCACCGGCCGCCCGGGCTCGCCGTACGGCCGCGCCTGCCGCTCCAGCCGCCGGGCCGCCTGATCGGGCGTCCCGATCCCGAGCGCACCGAGCTCGCGCGACTGCGGCGCGCCGTAGTACGCGACCAA
>DATENL010000260.1:0-10191 GCA_035275105.1 Thermoleophilaceae bacterium | reverse complement strand
GAGGGCTTCGGCCTGCCGTGCCTCGAGGCGATGGCGTGCGGGACGCCCGTGGTCGCCGCCGACCGCGGGGCGCTGCCCGAGACGTGCGCCGGCGCCGCGACCCTGGTGGATCCCGACGACGGCGATGCGCTCGCCGGCGCGGCGGAGGCCGCGGTCACCGACGCGGGCCGCCGCACGCAGCTCCGCGAGGCGGGCCTTCGCCGAGCCGAGGAGCTCACGTGGGACCGCGCGGCGCGCGCGACCGATGCCGTGGTGGACGGACTGCTAGAACGGCCCCATGGCGCGTAATCGCGTGTGCGTCGTCGGGGCGGGGTCGTCGGGTATCGCCGCCTGCCAGGTGCTGACCGCCCGCGGGATCTCGTTCGACTGCTTCGAGAAGGGCTCGGGCGTCGGCGGCAACTGGCGCTACATGAACGACAACGGGATGTCGTCCGCGTACCGCTCGTTGTTTATCAACACGTCGCGGAACGTCATGGCGTACCGCGCGTACCCGATGCCGGACGACCTTCCCGACTACCCGCATCACACGCAGATCGCGAGGTACTTCGACGACTACGTGGACCACTTCGGGTTCCGCGACCGGATCCGCTTCCGAACCGAGGTCGTCCGTGTCGAGCGCGCCGCCGACGGCTGGGACGTCACGCTCGACGACGGGTCCACGCACGGCTACGACGCGGTCTTCGTCGCGAACGGCCACCACTGGGACCCGCGCTGGCCGGACTTCCCCGGCGAGTTCGCCGGCGAGGCGATCCACTCGCACGACTACAGGACACCCGACGGCTACGAGGACGGGAACGTGCTGGTGGTCGGCTTCGGCAACTCGGCGACCGACATCGCGTGCGAGACCTCGCGCGTGTCGCGGATGACCTACCTGGCCGTCCGGCGCGGCGCTCACGTGATCCCCAAGTACATAAAGGGCAAGCCGGTGGACGAGCTGGGCGCCCCCTGGACCACCCGCCTGCCGCTCGCCTACCAGCAGTGGGCGTACAGGCGCCTGCTCAGGACCGTCCAGGGCGAGATGGAGGACTACGGCCTCCCGAAGCCCGACCACAGGCTCGCCGAGGCGCACCCGACGATCTCGGCCGAGCTGCTCGACCGGATCGGCCACGGGCGGATCACGCCCAAGCCGAACGTCGAGCGGCTCGAGGGAGACAGCGTGCGCTTCGCCGACGGATCGGTCGAGCGCATCGACCGAATCGTCTACGCGACCGGCTACCGGATCACGTTCCCGTTCCTCTCGCCCGAGCTGATCGGCGACACCCAGGACAACCGGATCGGCCTCTACCGGCGGGTCGTGCATCCGGACCAGCCGGGCCTCTACTTCATCGGGCTGCTCCAGCCGCTCGGAGCGATCATGCCGCTGGCGGAGCTCCAGTCGGAGTGGATGGCCGACGTGCTGGAGGGCCGCGCCGCCCTGCCACCCCCGGACGCGATGCGCCGCGAGATCGAGCGCGACGACCGCGCGATGCGCAGGCGCTACGTGCGCTCGCCGCGGCACACCATCCAGGTGGACTTCTATCCGTACGTGCGGGCGGTTCAGAAGGAGCGACGGCGCGGACGGCGGCGGGCGCGGGGCGGTCGTGGCGCTCAGTCCACTGGTTCGCTGAGCCCCAGGGCTGCCTGAACGGCGGCGACGACGGCTGCCTTGCGCGCTCGAGTGAATCGTGATTCACTTCTTCACCACCGCATGCCCTACCGACCCACCGAGAGGACCGAGGCGCGCAAGGCCGCCACGCGCGAGCGGATCGTGGCCGCGGCGCTCGACCAGCTCGCCGAGGGCGGCTACGCGTCGGCGAACGTCCAGACGGTCGCGGCACGGGCCGGCGTGGCGACCGGCAGCGTGTACCGCTACTTCCCGTCGAAGAGCGAGCTGTTCGCCGAGGTGTTCCGGCGCGCGTCGGCGCGCGAGATGCAGCACTTCGCCGAGGCGACCGGGGGCGCCGACCGCCCGGCGGAGGAGCGGATCGCGGCGGCTGTCGAGTCGTTCGCGCGGCGCGCGCTGGCCGGGCCGGTGCGCGCCTACGCGCTGATCGCCGAGCCGGTCGACCCCCGCGTGGAGGCCGAGCGCCTGATCTTCCGCAGCGGCTACCGCGACGTCCTCGCGTCGGTGCTGCGCGACGGAGTCGAGTCCGGCGAGCTCGCGTCCCATGACTGCGAGACGGTCGCGGCGGCGCTGGTCGGCGCGATCGGCGAGTCGCTCGTCGGCCCGCTCGCCCCCAGCGCCCCCCGCAGCGCGCGCCGCGAGGCGCTCGTCGCCGGCCTGGTCCAGTTCTGCACGTCCGCGATCCCGAAGGAGAGAAGCCGTGACGGCGACCCTGCCCACGCATGAGGTCCTGAACCAGCCGCCGCCGTTCCTCGGCCACAACGCCTTCGACGCCGACGTCGCGCTCGCCGAGGCGCTCGAGCGCGAGGGCGGCGCCTGGGGCGTAGACCGCTGCCGCGAGTACGGCGCGGTCGTGGGCTCGGCCGAGGCCGACGAGCACTGCCGCCGCGCGCAGCGCAACCTGCCGGTGCTGCGCACCCACGACCGCTACGGCAACCGGGTCGACGGCGTGGAGTACGACTCCGGCTTCCACTGGATGCTCAAGCAGGGCATCGAGCGCGAGCTGTCGGGCATGCCGTGGCGCAACCCGCGCCCCGGGGCGCACGTCGTGCGGGCCGCGATGTTCATCCTCGCCAACTCGCTCGACACCGGCCCCTGCTGCCCGATGTCGATCAACTACGGCGCGGTGCCGACGCTCCGCCAGGACCCGGTCCTCGCGGCCGAGTGGGAGGAGCGCGCCACCCGCCCCGACTACGACAGCTACGCGCAGGCCGGCATGGTCATGACCGAGAAGCAGGGGGGCTCGGACCTGCGCGCGAACACCACGGTCGCCGAGCCGCTGGGCGACGGCTGGTACGAGCTGACGGGGCACAAGTGGTTCTGCACGCACCCGGTCTTCGACTTCTTCTTCACGCTCGCCCAGGCGCCCGCGGGGCCGACCTGCTTCGTGGCCGAGCGCGGCCCCGGCTTCGAGATCCAGCGTCTCAAGGACAAGCTGGGCGGCCGCTGCCTCGCGTCCTCGGAGGTCGAGTTCCGGGGGCTGCCCGCCCGCGTGCTGGGCGAGGAGGGCCACGGCATCCGCGCGATGATGGAGCAGATCGGGCCGACGCGGCTCGACACGCTGCTGGGCATCACCGGGATCATGCGCCGCGCGGTGGCCGAGGCCGTGCACCACTGCCGCCACCGCAGCGCGTTCGGCGGCCTCCTCGCCGAGCAGCCGGCCATGGAGAACGTCCTGGCCGACCTGGCGATCGAGTCCGAGGCCGCGACCGTCGCCGCGATGCGCGTCGCCCGCTCGTGGGACGACGACTCCGAGCTGCCGTTCCGGCGCCTCGCAACCGCGGTGTCGAAGTACTGGGTCTGCAAGCGGGGCGCACCGCTGGCGGCCGAGGCGCTCGAGTGCCTGGGCGGCAACGGCTACATCGAGGAGGCGCCGCTCGCGCGCCTCTACCGCGACATCCAGATCGGCACGGTCTGGGAGGGCTCGGGCAACGTGATGGTGCTGGACGTGGTCCGCGCCGCCCAGCGCGAGCCCGAGTCGGTCGACGCGCTCCTCGCCGAATGCGACCTCGCACGCGGCGCCGACGCGCGGCTCGACCACCACCTGGGGCGCGTCCGCGAGGACGCGATGCTGCTCACCGGGCCGCATCCGCGCCGAAATGGACGCCGGGTCGTGGAGGACCTGGCGCTGGCGCTCCAGGCCAGTCTGCTCGTACGGCACGCGCCGCCCGAGGTGGCGGACGCGTTCTGCGCCGCGCGGCTCGGCGACCCCGGGCTGGCGTTCGGCACCATTCCCGGTGACATACCGACAACGGCGATAGTGGAGAGGAGCCTTCGAACCTGATGGCGACCATCGAGAAGAACCCGGCCCGCGAGGTCCTCAACCAGCCGCCGCCGCTGGAGGGCTACAACGTCTACGAGTCGAACCGGCCGCTGGTCGAGGCGCTCCGGCGCGAGGGCGCCGAGGCGTTCGAGGACCGCGTGCGCGCGCTCGGCGCGCGCGCCGGGACCGCGGAGTCGCTCGAGCGCGGCAGGCTCGCTAACGAGTACCCGCCCGTGCTCCGCACGCACGACCGCTTCGGCAACCGGATCGACGAGGTCGAGTTCCACCCGGCGTGGCACGAGCTCCTGGAGCTCTCGGTCGCCTCCGGGATCCACGCCCTCCCGTGGCGCGAGCCCGTCCCGGGCGCGCAGGCGGGACGCGCCGCGATGATGCTCGCGATGTCCGGCGTCGAGTCGGGCACGGGCTGCCCGCTGTCGATGACCTACGCCGGGGTGCCGGCGCTGCGGGCCCAGCCCGAGGTCGCACAGGAGTGGGAGCCGCGCTTCCTGTCACTCGAGTACGACTCGCGCTCCGCGCCGGCGAGCGAGAAGCGCGGCGCGCTGATGGGCATGGCGATGACCGAGCGCCAGGGCGGCTCGGACGTGCGCGCCAACACCACCGTCGCCCGGCCGCTGAACGGCGGCGGCTCCGGGGCGGAGTACGAGCTCTCGGGCCACAAGTGGTTCTGCTCGGCGCCGATGTGCGACGCGTTCATGGTGCTCGCCCAGGCCGACGGCGGGCTGTCGTGCTTCCTGCTGCCGCGCTGGACGCCCGACGGCGAGCGCAACCGCTTCCACATCCAGCGTCTCAAGGACAAGCTCGGCAACCGCTCGAACGCGTCGAGCGAGGTCGAGTTCGACAACGCCTGGGCGCGCATGGTCGGGCCCGAGGGTCGCGGCGTGCCGACGATCATCGAGATGGTCAACTACACGCGCCTCGACTGCGTGCTCGGCTCGACGGGGCTCGTGCGCGCCGCGGTCGCGCAGGCGATCCACCACTGCGCCCACCGGGCGGCGTTCGGCAAGACGCTGATCGACCAGCCGCTGATGCGCAACGTGCTCGCCGACCTCGCCATCGAGTCGGAGGCGGCGACCCTCACGGCCATGCGCCTGGCGCGGGCGTGCGACGAGGGCGACCCGTTCAAGCGGCTCGGGCTCGCGGTCTCCAAGTACTGGGTCTGCAAGAGCGCGGTCTGGCACGTGGCGGAGGCGCTCGAGTGCCTCGGCGGCAACGGCTACGTCGAGCTGTCCGGCATGCCGCGGCTCTACCGCGAGGCGCCGCTCAACTCGATCTGGGAGGGCTCGGGCAACGTCAACTGCCTCGACGTCCTGCGCGGGATGGTGCGCTCCCCGGAGTCGGTCGACGCGTTCTTCGGCGAGGTCGAGTCGGTGGGCGGCGAGGTGGCCGACTACTCGCGCGGCGTCCGCGACGAGCTGTCGGACCTGGAGGACATCGAGCTGCGCGCCCGGAGGATCGTGGAGCGGATGGCGATCGCGCTCCAGGCGTCGGTGCTGGTCCGCCACGGCGACCCGGCCGTCGCGGACGCGTTCGTGGCCACGCGCCTGCGCGGCGACCACGGCCGTGCGCTGGGCACGCTGCCGCCCGGCACCGACTTCGAGCGGATCGTGGAGCGGCACCGACCGCTGGTCTAGCGCAACAAGTGGCCTGGCCCCTGTTGCGCATGGCCCCTGTTGCGCAACAAGTGGCCTGGCCCCTGTTGCGCGCAACAAGTGGCCTGGCCCCTGTTGCGCATGGCCCCTGTTGCGCAACAAGTGGCCTGGCCCCTGTTGCGTCAGCACATCTCGATGTGCACGGTCCGCGCCTTCGAGACGCGGAACATCGTCCGCGCGCGCACGAGGCGCGGGTCCACCGACGACTCGTAGCCGCGCTGGAGCCCGATGTCGTCGGGCCTCGGTGAGTAGCGGACCGTCTGCTTGCCGTCGCTCAGCCGCTTGCCGCCGTTGAAGCTCTTGGGCAGGTCGCCGCCTCGGAAGAAGGCCGAGTACTCGTACGTGTGGCCCGGGTAGGCGGCGAACAGCACCTCCGCGCCGCAGTCGGTCGCCTTGTAGTTCGCGCGGTAGGGGGCCATCGCGTCGTCCGAGCGGGAGCGGATCGAGCCCTTCACCCGCACGTTGCCCTTCGAGGTGTCGAGGCTGTCCCCCACCGGGATGCCCGCGATGCGGCTCCCGCTGAGGATCGCCGGCCCCGCCGAGTCGAAGCCGGGCGCGTCGGTGGTCGGCCGCACCGGCACGACGTCCGTCCACCGGCCCTCGTCGTCGCGGTGCTTGCCGATCGCGAGCCCGCCGTCGTAGCGGAGGTCGCCCACGTGGTGGCGGTGCGCCGTCGGCTTGAGCCGGAGCGCGAACCAGACGTCGTCCTCGCGGACCATCGCGATCCGTCCGTAGCCGCTGCCGATCCCGCGCGACAGGTTGCGGTCGGCCGCGAGCCGCGAGTACTCGCGGTCCTTCTTCATCTCGTCGATGAGGTAGTCGATCAGCACGAGCGCGATGCCGTCCATCGACGGCGCGCCGGCATAGCCGTCGAGAGCCGGGAACGTCCTCCAGATGTCCTGCGCCAGCCCCGGCACGAAGAACTGCCCGCGGTCGCCGATCGGGTACGCGTCGCGGAGCCGCTGGAGCGCCCTATCGGCGAGCGCCCGGTAGCGCGCGGCGTCCTCGTCCGAGGTGCCGCTCAGGTTGGCGGCGACCATCGCCCCGTACGCGGTGCCGGCCGAGCCCCAGAGGATCTCCTGCGAGCGGCCGAAGTAGCCGTTGTCGCCGTCGGGCGCCGTGTCGTACCAGAGGGCGTCGGTGGCCTTCCGGAGCAGGTCCTTCGCGCGGCCGTTGGCCTGCTTGCCCAGCGTCCGGATCAGGTGCGCGTAGATCCCGAGCGACAGCCCCTGGTACGCCATCGGGTTGTCGGGCGGGTCGTTGAACATGAACGGCTTGTGGTTGCTCGGCGCGAGCCCCGGCACGCGGTAGTTGACGAGCGACAGCGCCCCCGCCTGGGCGGCGCCGCGCTCGCCGCCGAGGATCGCGTCGCGCTTCGACGAGCTGAGCCCGGTGTCGAGCGTCTCGAAGACGCCGGCCGCGTCCACGAGCCAGTGGTTGCCGTACTCGAACGTGATCCCGGAGCGCTCGGCGCGCGAGATCCGGAGCCAGTCCTCCCAGCGCTTGCGGTTCTTCCGGAAGACCTCGTTGTCGGGGTCGTTCTTCTTGATCAGGTTGTAGGTGGCCGGCACGGCCCAGTTCTCGAAGACGCTCTGGGTGATCTTCTTGCGGTCGGAGTTCCAGCGCTTGATCGAGTAGACCGTGGCGCGGACCCCGGAGTCCACGTACGCCTGGTTGCCGGTCCGCAGGCCGAAACGGACCAGCGCGTAGCCCATGAACGCGTCGCCGTAGCGGGTGTCCGGCTCGTCGTCCGGCGCGGTGTCGGTGTAGTCCGGGAAGGTGCCGTTGTCCTTCTGGATCTGCGGCCACGGCGCCGCCATCGACTCGGCGTAGGCCCTGAGGTCCGAGCGGGTGAACTGGGCGTCCACGGCCGACGCCGCCGCGGGGGCGGCGAGCAGGCAGGCGAGGACCGCGACGACGGGCCGGAGGCGGCGAGGCATGGCGCCCCAGGTTACGATCGCCCGCGGAGATGGTCCACACCACGCTGATCTATGAGGTAACCGGGCGCGTTGCCCGCATCACGCTCAACCGGCCGGCGCGCGGAAACGGCATCACGTTCGAGATGCCGCGTGAGCTGGCGGACGCCGTGGAACAGGCGGACCTCGACCCGGCGGTCCACGCGATCGCGCTCGCGGGGAACGGCAAGGGCTTCTGCGGCGGGTACGACCTGGTCGCCAGCGCGGAGCGGCGGATGGAGGAGGTGGGCGAGCGCGCCGGGGCCCCCGAGGGCTCGCCGCTCGACCCGCTGGTCCAGCTCCGCAACCACGACCCGAACGGCGCCTGGGACCCGACGGTGGACTACGCGATGATGAGCCGCAACGTTCGCGGCTTCATGTCGCTCTTCCACGCGAACAAGCCGGTGGTCTGCAAGGTCCACGGGTTCTGCGTGGCCGGCGGCACCGACATGGCGCTCTGCTCGGACCTGCTCGTGATCGCCGACGACGCGCGGATCGGCTACCCGCCGGCGCGGGTCTGGGGCGTGCCCACCACCGCGCTCTGGGCGCACCGGATCGGGCCCGAGCGCGCGAAGCGCATGCTGTTCACCGGCGACCTCATCACCGGCCGCGAGGCGCACGAGTGGGGACTGGCGATCGAGGCGCCCCCGGCGTCCGAGCTGGACGAGCGGTTCGAGTCGCTCGTCGAGCGGATCGCCCTGATGCCGGTCAACCAGCTCGTGATGATGAAGCTGCTGGTGAACCAGACGCTGTACTCGCAGGGCCTTCAGGCGACCCAGATCCTCGGCACCGTCTTCGACGGCGTCGCCCGTCACACGGCCGAGGGCTTCGCGTTCCAGCAGCGCGCGGCCGAGGCCGGCTTCAAGCAGGCCGTGCGCGAGCGCGACGAGCCGTTCGAGTGAACGGGGGGCCTGGCCCCCCGTTCAGCACATCGTCACGCTGACGGTGCCCGGCCGCGGCAGGCTGAAGCGCATGCGGGCGCGCACCAGACGCGGGTCGACGGCCGACCCGTAGCCGCGCTGGAGCACGACCGAGACCGGGTCGGGCGACGCGGACACCCGCAGGCCGCCGCCGCGGATCTCGCCACCACCGCGACGGTCCGGGAGGTCCCTGCCGCGGAAGAACGCCGAGTACTCGTAGACGAGCCCGGGGCGGGCCGCGAACCGCAGCTCCACGCCGCACCCGGTGGCCACGTAGCTCGCGCGGTAGGGCGCCAGCGGCCTGCCGCGGCGATCGCGGATCGACCCCGTCACGCGGACCCTCCCGCTCGCCGTCGTAGCGGCGTCCCCGATCGGCACCCCCACGACGGCCGCGCCGCGCACGACGTCCGGCCCCGCCGAGTCGAGGGCAGGTGACCTCGTCTTGGGCCGCGTCGGCACGACGTCGGTCCACTCGCCCTCGTCGTCGCGGCGCTTCGCGGTCGCGAGGCCGGCGTCGTAGCGGAGGTCGCCGGCGTGCAGGGGCTGCCCCGACGCCTGCAGCCGCACCGAGAACCAGACGCGGCCGCGGCGCACCACGGCGAAGCTGCCCGAGCCGCTGCCGAGAACCCCCGCCAGCGAGCGGTCGGCGGCGATCTGCGAGCGCTCGGCCCGCCGCCTCATCTCGCCGAGCGCCAGGTCGACCATCGCGAGCGCGATTCCGTCCATCGACGGTGCGCCGGCGTAGTCGTCCAGCCAGGGCACCGTGGCGGACGCGTTCCGCGCCAGACCCGGCACGTAGTGCTGGCCGCTGCGCCCGATCGGGTAGGCGTGCTCGAGGCGCACCAGCGACCGGTCGGCGAGCTCCCGGAGGCGAGCGGCGTCGCCCGGCTCCGTGTCCTTCAGGTTCGCGGCGACGAGCGCGCCGTACGCCGTCGCGGCGGGGGCGAAGACCATCTCCTGCGAGCGGCCGAAGTAGGCGGCGTCGCCGTCGGGCGCCGTCGCGTACCAGAGGCCGTACGCCGCGCGCCGGAGGAGGTCGCGCGCATGGCGGTCCGCCCGGTCGCCGAGCAACTGAACGAGGTGGGCGTACATGCCGAGCGACAGGCCCGCATAGGCCAGCGGGTTGTCGGGCGGGTCGTCGAGCACGAACGGGCTCGGGCCGCGCGGCGCGAGGTCCGGGATCCGCTCATTCACGAGCGACAGGGCGCCGGCGAGCGCCGCGTTCCGCTCCCCGCCCAGGACCGCGTGGGGGCGCGGCGAGCGAAGCCCGGTCCGCAACGTCTCCCAAACGCCGGCGGCGTCCACGAGCCAGTGGTTGCCGAACGCGGTCGTGATGCCCGAGCGCTCCGCCCTCGAGACGCGCAGCCAGTCCTCCCAGAGCGGTCGCTGGCGGACGAAGAGACTGTCCTTCGCGAGCCTGCGCCGCGCGAGGTTGTAGGTGGCCGGCACAGCCCAGTTCTCGAACACGCTCTGGGTGATCGTCTTGCGACCGCCGGCCCAGTGCGCGACGCCGTACGCCACGCCGCGGAGCCCCGACCGGATCAGCTTCGGATCGTGCAGGCGCCGGCCGGCGCGCACGAGCGCGTAGCCCATCATCGCGTCGCCGTAGCGGGTGTCCGGGATCGTGGGCGAGTCGTCGGTGTAGTCGAAGTAGGTGCCGCTTCGCGCCTGGACCTGTGGCCACGGCCGCGCCATCCGCCGCTCGAGCGCCCGGACCTTCGCCCGCGACACGTGCGGGACGCTCGGCGCCGTGGACGCGACGCGCGGGCGCGGCGGCGGG
>DATENL010000259.1:0-5725 GCA_035275105.1 Thermoleophilaceae bacterium | reverse complement strand
GGCCCGCGAATCACGATCTCGCGCCGCTCGCCCGGCGCGAGCGAGGGGACCGTGACGGTATCGACGATTGTGCCGTCGACCGTCAGCCGGACAGGCACGGAGGTCGCGTCCGCCTGTCCGGAGTTCCCGACGACGGTCCGGTAGCGCACCACGCCGTTCACGTTCGTCGGCAGCTCCTCGATGAGCAGCGCGAACAGGTTCGGCAGGTCCACGAACTGGCGGCAGCGGGGCGAGCGGCGGGTCGAGCGCGCGACCTCGGTGCCGTCCGGCGCGTACCAGCGGTAGTCCACGCGCACGCGATGGCTCGCGTTCTCGGGCAGGTTGCGGAAGTTCTGGCGGTAGCCGAACGCCTTCACGCCCGGCCTGGACGAGCGCCAGCGCCGGAGCCCGGGGACCTTCACGCGCGCTGCCCGCTTCCCGCCGGTCTCCTCGAGCAGCGTGAAGCGGAGCGCCATGCGGCTCGCGCCGGCCACCAGCTGCATGCGCGCGTAGAAGGCGGCCTCGTGGTCCTCCACGGAGCAGCGCACGACCTTGACGCTCGCGGTCGTGGGCGCGGCAACGGCCGCCGCCGGCAGCCAGATGGCTGCCGCGGCGGTCAGTGCTGCTATTCCGAGCGCTCCGCGCATGCGTTCGATGAACGCTTGCGGAACGCCGAAGTTTCGGGGGTTTCTAACCCCGGCGCGAACGTGCTGCGCGGCGGCGGAAGCGCTCGACGCGCCCACCGGTGTCCACGAGCTTCTGACGGCCCGTGTAGAAGGGGTGGCAGTTCGAGCAGATCTCGACATGCAGCTCCGGCTTCGTGGACCGCGTCCAGAACTCGTTGCCGCAGGTGCAGCGTACGTGCGCCGGGACGTACTCGGGGTGAATGTCTGCCTTCATTGCTCTTAAGAGTCTAGTCGCCGTCCGCCGAAACTTCGGGCGAACCAGGCCCTGAGACGCGTCCACCATGTGCTCGGCCGGCCGAAGCGCGCCGGCGGCGGCTGCTTCGCCCTGACGAGGGCCACCCAGTCGTCCACCGGCAGTGTTCCCTCGATCAGCCGCGCGAGCGCCGACGTGACCGGTGCCTCAACCCCGGCGCGCTCGATGGCGTGTGCGAGCACCGGAACCGTCTCGAGCGCCTCCACCGCCTGCCCGACCCGCTCGGGGATCTCGGCGGCCGGGACACCCGCCGCGAGCAGCTCGCCGGCGCTGCGGTTGCGCGAGGTTGGCGCGAGCGCGGTGGCCACCAGGTCCCCGGTGCCGGCGCGGCCTACGAACGTGCGCGCCTGACCCCCGCTCGCCGCCGACAGCGACAGCACCTCGAGGAAGATGTCCGCGGCCGCCATGCCGGCGGCGTTCAGGCCCTGCGCCTGGGTGGCTCCCACCGCGACGGCGGCCGCGTTTTTCGCGACCCCCGCGAGCTCCACCCCCACCGGATCGTCCGACACCTCGCACACCACCCCCGCGCGCTGGAAGGCCTCGGCCACGCGATGCGCGAGCGCCTCCGAACGCGACGCGCACACGAGGCCCGCGCCCGACTCCACCATCTCGCGCGCGTGCGCGGGGCCGCCCACGCACGCGACGCGCTCGACGCCGAACGCGCGCTCGAGCGCAACCGTCGGCGGCGTGCCGTCGGGCGGCACCAGGCCCTTCGTCAACGAGACGACGCCGGCGCCCTCGGTCACGCCCTGGCGCGTCAGCTCCGCGATCGCCTCGTCGATACCGGCAGAGGGGACGGCGAGGAAGACGAGGTCGGCCCGGTGGAACTGGTCGTCGCGGGCCCCGAGCGCCCGCACCTTGAGGCGGTCGGGCAGGCGTACGCCCTTCAGGTACCGCTCGTTCTCGTGCGACTCCGCCACCCGCTCCGCCTGCTCGCGCGTGCGGCAGAGGAGCGTCGTGCGCACGCCGGCCCGCTCGAGCACGATCGCGATCGCGGTGCCGAACGAGCCGGCGCCGACGACGGAGGCACGGCGAGGCTGTTGTCGGCCGGCGCGCGCGATGGCGGCAGCCTATGCCGGAAGGTGATCTGGGGACCAGGTCACGTGGCCGAACGACCACATGGCGTGCTCGCGGAGCGGGACGGTGTTGCAGCCGGCTACGTGATCTGGTAGTTGGGCCCGTCCCCGCCCTCCGGCGGGGTGAGCCGGCCGCCCTTGGCGGTGATCGCACCGCACTGGACGCAGTTCGACGGGGTGATCTGGAGGTCGACGGTCGTGCCCTCGAGCTCCTCGCGTCCATTCTGGAGCTTGTCGAGCACCTCGTCCGGCAGCTCGTAGACGTGCGCGGGGCACATGTTCCGCCACGCCAGCGCCAGCTCGAACGGCACCTCCTTCTGGATCCGGATGTGGTTCGGCGCGTCGTCGCGCGTGGCGTTGCCGGTCGTGAAGACGCTCGACAGCTTGTCGAACGTGTACTTGCCGTCGGGCTTCGGATAGCGCTTGTCGCGGTTCCCGACGAACATGTCGATCGAGGCGTCGTCGTGCGTGTGGAAGTGCGCCGGCGGCACCCGCCCGCCGGACAGCTCCATCATGTTCGCCAGCGCTCCGCCGACGAAGAAGCCCTTCGAGAAGACCTGGCGCATGTTGCGCGAGCGGTACATGTCCTTCGCGATCACGCTCGACTCGATCTTCTCCTGGTAGTTCGAGAGGTCGCTCAGGTCGCCTGACTTGAGCCGCTCGAAGATCGCCTCGGCTGCGTGCATGCCGGCGTGCATCGCCAGGTGGATCCCCTTGAGCTTGGGGATGTTCACCATGCTGGCGCCGTCGCCCGCCAGGACCAGCCCGGGCGCCCAGAGCTTGTCCGGCATCGCGTACCAGCCGCCCGACGGGATCGTCTTGGCGCCCCACGCGACGCGCTTCCCGCCCTCGAGGATCTTCCGGATCATCGGGTGGGTCTTGAACTCCTGCACGACGTCGTGGACCGAGAACGTGGCGTCGCGGTAGTCGAGTCCGGCCACGAAGCCGAGCGACACCTTGTCCTCGCCCATCGGGTAGACGAAGCTGCCCCCGAACTCGCGGTACTTGGCGCTCAAGCGAAGCGGCCAGCCCATCGTGTGGATCACGCGGTCGAGCGGCTTCTTGACCTCCCAGACCTCCTTGACGCCCAGCTCCCACTGCGGCGGGTCGTGCCCGGCGAGGTCGAAGTAGCCGATCGCGGCGCCGGACAGGTGGCCCTGCGTGCCCTCGGCGAGGACGGTCGCGCGCCCGATCAGGTCGGAGCCGGGCTCGAAGTTGCCGAGCGGCTCCCCGTCGCGGCCGCGGCCCTTGTCGCCGGTGCGGACGCCGCGCACGACGCCGTCCTCGACCAGCAGCTTGTAGCCCGAGGTCTCCGGAAGGATGTAGACGCCGGCCTCCTCGGCCTTCTCGCCGAGGAAGCGTCCGAGCTGCGCCACGGACGTGACGTGGTTGCCGTGGTTGCGGAACGGCGGCGGCGTCGGCTTGAGCGGCACCGCGCGGCGCTTGGTCATGAAGTAGACCGTGTCCTTGTCGACGGTGCCGAACGTCGGGTAGTCCGACTCGTCGAGGTCGGGGAACAGCTTCCGCATCGCCGACGGGTCCATCATCCCGCCCGACAGCAGATGCGAGCCGGTGTTCTTGCCCTTCTCGACGAGCGCGACGGGCACCTCGCCGAGCGACTCGGCCAGCGCCGGCTCCTCCTCGAGCAGCTGGGTCAGCCGGATCGCGCACGCCAGCCCGCCGGGACCGCCGCCGACGATCACGACGCCGACCTCGATCCGCTCGTCCTCGGGATCCGTCGGCGGGCCGACGAACTCCTCGGGCGGGCTTACGTCCGGCAGGTAGTCGAGTGGCGTAACAGACACGAGACCGCCTCTACCCGCCCTTCTTCGCCTTCACGGCGTCGGTGAGCTTGGGCAGGATCTTGTTCAGGTCGCCCACGATGCCGAGGTCGGAGAACTCGAAGATCGGCGCGTTCTGGTCCTTGTTGATCGCGACGATGTTCTCGGACGCCTGCATGCCGACCTTGTGCTGGATCGCGCCGGAGATGCCCGCCGCGAGGTACAGCTTGGGGGCGACCGTCTTGCCGGTCTGGCCGATCTGCGCTGCGTACGGGTACCAGCCCGCGTCGACCACCGCGCGGGTGGCGGCGACGGCTCCGCCGAGCGCCTCGGCGAGCGACTCACAGAGCTCGAAGCCCTCGGGCTTGCCGAGCCCGCGGCCGCCGGCCACGAGGATGTCGGCGTCCTCGATGTTCACGTCGGCGCCGCGCTGCTCGCCGCGCTCGACCATCACGGCCTTTGTCGAGTGGTCCTCGTACTGCACGTCGACGTCCACGACCTCGGCCGAGCCGTCGCCCGACTCGGCGATGTCGAACGCGTTGAGGCGGCCGATGATGATGCCGGGCGAGGAGACGTAGCCGACGTCGACGATCGCCGAGTCCTGCAGGACCGGGCGCTCGGCGACCAGCTTGCCGTCCTCGACCTTGACCGCCGTGACCTCCATGGTCACGCCGGCGCCGAGCCGCGCGGTCAGCCCCGCGCCGATCTCGAAGCCGAGCAGGCCGCCCCCGAACAGCGCGTACTTGTAGCCGTCGTCGGCGATGACCTTGGCCATCGCGTCGACGACCGGCTGCGCGAGCCCCTCGGGGCCCCTGGCGCGGTACACCTTGCTCACGCCGTACTTGCCGAGCGATGCACACAGGTCGTCGGTGAGGTCGTCGCCTCCGACGACGACGGCGGCGGCCTCGCCGCCGATCTCCTTGGCGAGCCTGGCGCCCTCGGACACGGCGCCGAGCGAGTTCTTGTTGAACTCGCCCTCGTAATGAAGTGCGTAGACGAGGACGCTCACTTACGCGGCCCTCCTTTCGGTTGCCCGGCCGCTCATGCGAGCAGCTTCCTTTCATCGAGCCAGGCGACGATCTTCTCGACCGTCTCGTTGGTGTCCTCGTCCTCGATGATCTCGCCGGCGGCCTTCTGCTCCGGCGGGTTCACGGCGAGGACCTCGGTGCGCGACCCCTGCTCGCCGACGCGGTCGGCCTCGATGCCGACGTCGCCGACGGCCTTCGTGTCGAGCGGCTTCTTCTTCGCGCCCATGATCGCCTTGAGCGACGGGTAGCGCGGCTCGTTGATGGCGTCGCCAACCGAGATGACGGCAGGCAGCTCGACGTCGACGGTGTCGTAGCCGTACTCGGCCTGGCGCTCGCAGCGCAGCTTGCCGCCCTCGACGTCGATCTTGATGACCTGCGTCAGCGACGGCATCTTCAGGTGATCGGCCACGACCGCGCCGATCGTGTAGCACTCGCCGTCGTCCGACTGCTGGCCCAGCAGAACCAGGTCGGGTGACTCGGACTCGAGCACCCTGGCCAGCGCGTAGCCGGTGGCACACACGTCGGAGCCCGACAGCGCGGCGTCGGTCAGGTGGACCGAGCGGTCCGCGCCGAGCGAGACCGCCTTGTGCAGCGCACGGAAGGCCGACTCCGGCCCCATCGTGACGGCGACGATCTCGTCGACGTCGACGGCGCCCCCCTCGCGGATCTGCATCGCAGCCTCGATCGCGTGGGTGTCGAACGGGTTCAGGTTCTTCTCGCCCGAGCGGTCGAGGCGTTTGGAATTGGAATCCATACGCTTCTCGACTGCTGCGTCGGGCACCTCTTTCACGAGGACGCAGATCTTCACGGGAACGCTTCTCCTTCTTCGATCCTGAGCGGCGGACGGCGGCTTCCAGCCCGCCGGCGGGGTCCAATGTTACCCCATTGACTGACGAGTCAATCGCTTGGGGCGACCATGCAA
>DATENL010000258.1:0-2525 GCA_035275105.1 Thermoleophilaceae bacterium | reverse complement strand
CGTGGCGCTCGCCCTGGCCGAGGCCGAGCGGCTCGCCGACGGAGTGGCCGGCGTCGACCCGGCGCTCGACGCGCTCGCCGAGCGGCTGCGCGCCCTCAGGCTCGAGTCGGAGGACCTCGGCGGCGAGCTTCGCGCGTACGCGGGCGGCCTCGAGGCGCAGCCGGGTCGGCTCGAGGAGGTCGAGTGGCGGCTCGACCGCTACGAGCGGCTCAAGCGCAAGCACGGCGGCTCGGTCGAGGCCGTGCTGGAGCACGCCGATCGCTGCCGGGCGGAGCGCGCCCGGCTCGAGTCCGCGGAGGTCGACCTCGAGCGCCTCGCGGCCGACCTCGCGGCTGCCGAGCGCGACGAGGGCGAGATCGCCGGCAAGCTGGCGGCCGCGCGCCGGAGGGCGGCGCCGCGGCTCGCGAAGGCGGTGCTGGCGGAGCTGCGCCAGCTGGCGATGGAGGAGGCGTCGTTCGAGGTCGGCGTCGAGGAGCGCGACGAGCTGGGGGCGGCGGGCGCCGATCGCGTCGAGTTCCACGTGGCGCCCAACCCCGGCGTCCCCGCCGGCCCGCTGCGCGAGATCGCCTCGGGGGGCGAGCTGTCGCGCACGATGCTCGCGCTGATGAGCGTCGCCAACGCGGGCGGCGCCGGCACGCTGGTGTTCGACGAGGTCGACGCCGGGGTGGGCGGTCAGACGGCGCGCGCCGTGGGGGAGCGGCTCCGGCGCCTGAGCGAGGGGCGCCAGGTGCTGTGCATCACCCACCTGCCGCAGATCGCCTCGCTCGCGGACGCGCACTTCCGGATCGAGAAGGACGCGGCGCGCGACTCCACCCGCACCACGGTCGAGCGGCTCGACGGCGGCGAGGTCGTGGCGGAGCTGTGCCGGATGCTGGGCGCCGACAGCTCCGACGCCGGCGCTCGCCGCCACGCCCAAGAACTGCTCGCTGCTGCCGCCTGAGCCTTCGCCTGACTATGTCCTCGGTCGCTCGCGTGCTCTCGCACGCCACGCTCCCTGCGTCCTCGTCATGCTCGGCTCAGGCGACCGCAGGAGCGCCGTAGACTGCCGGTGGGGAGGGAAACACGCATGGCCCCACCACGGACGAGATCCCGCGCGTTTCGAGCGCTCCCGGCAGCCGCGAACGGCGGCGAGGGACGCGTCCCTCAGCCGATCGGCTTCACGGGCCCGGTGCGGCTCGGCAAGCGCACGAAGCTCCTCGTCAAGCGCCTCGGTCCCGAGGACGTGGCCGTGATCGACCACGCCGGAGTCGACCGCGTCGCGGGCGAGGACCTCGTCGCGACCGGCTGCCGCTGCGTGATCAACGTCGCCACCTCGGTCTCGCCCCGCTACGCCAACCAGGGGCCGGCGATCCTGGTCGAGGGCGGCGTGCACCTCGTGGACATGCCGGACGCGCCGCTGTTCGACCTGCTCAAGGACGGCCACCACGTGACGGTCGAGGGCGGCCGGCTTCTCCGCGACGGCGAGGTCGTCTGGGAGGGCGAGGTCCAGGACCACGAGACCGTCGAGCGCGCGTACGAGGAGGGCCGGCAGCGGATCGGCGAGGCGCTTGCGGCGTTCGCCGAGAACACGATGCGGCACATCCAGGAGGAGCGCGAGCTGCTCTCGGGCCAGATCGACCTGCCCGAGTTCGACACCGACTTCCGCGACCGCCCGACGCTGGTGGTCGTCCGCGGGGTGGACCACAAGCGCGACCTGCGGATCCTGCGCGCGTACATCCGTGACACGAGCCCGGCGCTCGTCGCCGTCGACGGGGGCGCCGACGCGATCCTCGAGGAGGGCCGCCGGCCGGACATGATCGTCGGCGACATGGACTCCGCCACCGACGAGGCGCTCCGGTCGGGCGCGGAGCTCGTCGTCCACGCGTATCCCGACGGGCGCGCGCCGGGCCGCGACCGCCTCGACGAGCTCGGCCTGCCTTACAAGGTGGTCCCGGCGCCCGCCACGAGCGAGGACGTCGCGCTGCTGATCGCCGCCGAGAAGGGCGCCCAGCTGATCGTGAGCGTCGGCTCGCACTTCAACCTGGTCGAGTTCCTCGACAAGAACCGCAGCGGGATGTCGTCCACCTTCCTGACCCGGCTGCGGGTCGGCGAGATCCTCGTCGACGCCAAGGGCGTGAGCCGGCTCTACCGCCCCTCGGCGGGCCGCGGGCCGATCGCCGCGCTCGTGCTGGCGGCGTTCGCCACCTTCGTGGTGGTCGTGGCGACCTCGCCGCGGCTCGGCAAGCTCCTCGACCTCCTGTGGCTCAAGATCGAGGTCCTGCTCGGCATCAAGTGAGGACCACTCCGAAGACCTAGGACATGCTCGACTTCCGCTACCACGCCCTGTCGATGGTGGCCGTCTTCCTCGCGCTCGGGATCGGGATCGTGCTCGGCTCGTCGCTCGGGGACACGGTCGTCTCGAACGCCAACCGCGACCTCGCTGGCTCGCTCCGCCGCGACCTGAACGCGGCGCGCGCCGACGCCTCCAGCGCGCGCGCCGGCGTCGCCGACCGCGAGCGGCTGATCGAGGCGGCCGCGGCCCCGCT
>DATENL010000257.1:0-10224 GCA_035275105.1 Thermoleophilaceae bacterium | reverse complement strand
CGCCCGCGACCGCTTCGTGTCGCGCGCGAAGCACGGCGTCTGGCGGCTCGCCGTCCGCGCCGCGCGCCCCCGGCGCTTCGAGCTCGAGGCGGCCACGGCCGGCATCGAGCCGTCGCACGGCCGCAGCTTCAATCCGTGCGCGGTCGACCTCGACGGCCGCGCGCTGCCGAGGCGGCGCTGGCGCTTCGACTCTCGGCGCGGCGTCCTGCGCGTCCGCTTCCGGGTCGCGAAGGGCATCCTGCTGGTGCGTGACCGCTGCGGCTGACCCGTTCGAGCACATCGCTCAAAATTGGCCCTTGCGTTTGAGCGCCAGTTCGGTTACGAATAGGCACCTGGCCTCGCACCCCTCCATTCGCGCCACTTTCACCCCCCGCCTCGGCGTCGCCGCCGCCACCGTCGCACTAGGTATCTCCATCATCCTCGTGCTGGCGTTCGCGGGATCCGCGTCCGCCGTTACGCCGAAGCAGGCGTCGAAGCGCGCGGTCGCCGCCTTCGGGTCGGCGAAGCCCGGGCGCGCGGTGATCGTCTACGGCGTCGCGAACGCGCTCCGTCCCGGCGCGCGGATCACGCAGCCGACCGCGGGCAAGCGCGCTCGGCACGTGATCGACGTCGGCAAGCAGAGCGCGTTCCTGTTCTACGAGGACGGCGCCCCGTACAGCGGGTACCCGCACCCTGGGCGCGTGGCCCTCGTCGGCGAGGCGAACGGGAAGGTCAGGCTCTCGGGCCCGGTCACCCGGCGGCCGCGCGTGAACGGCGCGCGCCCCGCCTTCAAGCGCGTCTTCATCGGCGACCCGTTTGCGCCCGTCGACACGTTCGTGGCCCTCAGCAACAAGCCGCCCGCGGCCAATCCGCGCTCCGCGTCGGTCAAGAGGGACACGGCGAAGCTGATCACCCTGACGGGCTCCGACGACGACGGGGACCTGCTGACCTTCTTCATCACGAAGGGACCCGACCACGGGACCCTCAGCGGCGTTCCGCCGGACGTGGTCTACACGCCGGCCCCAGGCTACGTCGGCGCGGACGATTTCCACTTCAAGACCGACGACAGCGACGCGGTCAGCAACGCCGCGAAGGTCTCGATCACCGTCCGTCCGCGCGGCAACCCGGCAGTTGTAACGGCCTCGTCGGGCTGCACGTCCTACACCGAGCAGACGCCTGCCGTGGTCGTCGATCCGGCGATCGCCGTCACCGACGCCGACGACACCGTGCTCGACAGCGCGACGGTGAGGATCGCGACCAACAGGGAGGAGGCCGACGACCTCCGGTTCACCGACCAGAACGGGATCTCGGGCTCCTACGACGACGACACCGGCGTGCTCCTCCTGTCCGGCGAGTCCTCGATCGCGAACTACCAGGCGGCGCTGCGGAGCGTGCGCTACCGCAACCTCTCGGTCGGTACCCCCGCGGCCACGAAGAACATCGAGTTCAGGGCCAACGACGCCGGCGGCGACTCGGCGCCCGCCACGAAGCAGGTCTGCATCACCGAGGCCGGCCCTAACGACAAGCCGGTCGGCGGGACCAGCGAGGGCGCGCTCAACTACACCGAGAACGACGGCCCGGTGCCGATCGACCCCGACTTCTTCATCACCGACGCCGACTCGGCCAACCTGTCGGGGGCGATCGTGAAGTTCGCCGCGAGCCAGGCGTCCGAGGAGGAGGAGATCGGGACGGGCGGGCCCGGGGCGTCGACCTCGACGTACGTCCCACCCGAGGACGTGCTGGCCTTCAACCCGCAGAACGGGATCACGGGCACCTGGGACGACGTGAACGGCGTGCTCACGCTCAGCGGCACCTCGTCGGTCGCCAACTACGAGGCCGCGATCCGCTCGGTCACGTACGAGAACACCTCGGAGGACCCGTCCGACGCCACCCGGGCGATCCGCTTCCAGCTGACCGACGCGGACGGCGCGAACTCCGTCGCCAGCTCACGCGGGATCCTGGTCACGCCTGTCAACGACGCTCCGGTCGTGACGGCCAGCGACGGAGTGACCGCGTACACCGAGGGCGATCCCGCCACGACCGTCGACTCCGGCCTCACGACGGGCGACGTGGACAACACCGAGCTCCAGGGCGGCACGGTCAAGATCGCGGACGGCTTCCAGTCCGGCGACGACCTCATCTACGTCGACCAGCTCGGGATCTCCGGCGTCTACAGCACGGGCACCGGCGAGCTGACGCTGTCCGGCACCGCCTCGGTCGCCGACTACGAGACCGCTCTGCGCTCGATCCAGTTCCGCGGCACCGACGACGACCCGCCGGCGACCAAGACCGTCGAGTTCGTCGTGAACGACGGGGAGCTCGACTCGGCCACGTCCAGCAAGACCATCGCGGTCACGCCGGTGAACGACAGCCCGGTGCTGGGCGCGAGCGGCGCGGCACTCTCGTACACCGAGGGCGACGGCGCGGTCGCGGCCGACGACGGCATCACGGTGTCCGACGTCGACTCGCCGAACCTCGCCGGCGCGACGGCTCAGATCACCGGCAACTACAACTCGGGTGAGGACTCGCTCTCCTTCGAGGAGCAGAACGGCATCGGCGGCACGTTCGACAGCGAGACCGGGACGCTCATCCTGAGCGGGAGCGCGTCTCAGGCCGATTACCAGACCGCGCTGCGGTCGATCACCTACTCGAACAGCTCGGAGAACCCCTCGACGGCCACCCGCACGGTCAGCTTCCAGGTCGACGACGGGGCCTCGAGCGACAACCTGAGCAACCTCGCGACCCGCGACATCGCCGTGACCGCGGTGAACGACGCGCCGTCCGTGACGACCTCGGGCGGCTCGACCACCTACACCGAGGGCGACAGCGAGGGCGTGCTCGTGGACGACGCCCTCTCGATCGCCGATCCCGACGACGACAACCTCGAGAGCGCCTCGGTCCGGATCGCGACCGGGTTCGACGCCGGCGACGAGCTCGTCTACAACGAGTTCGCCGGGATCGTGGGGAACTACGACAGCGAGACCGGTGTCCTGACGCTGACCGGCACGGCATCGGTGGTCGACTACACGACCGCGCTCCGCTCCATCGCCTTCCGGACCACGGCGGAGAGCCCGTCGGCCTCCAAGAGCGTCGAGTTCACGGTCAACGACGGCGACCTCGACTCCGAGGTGGCGTCGAAGGCGATCGACGTCGTGCAGCCGCCGACCAACGTCGCGCCCGTCGTGGTCAACTCCGCCGGCTCGACGTCCTACGGCTCGGGCGATCCAGCGGTCGCGGTCGACCCGGCGCTGACGGTCACCGACGCCGACGACACGAACCTCGAGGGCGCCACCGTGCGGATCACGGCCGGCTTCGACTCGAGCGACGTCCTCGGCTTCGCCGACACGGACGACATCACCGCCTCGTACGACCCCGAGAACGGGGTGCTCAACCTCGGCGGCACGGCGTCCGTCGCGGACTACGAGGCCGCTCTGCGCTCGGTCACGTTCAGCTCGAACGGGGCGAACCCGTCGGCCCGGACCGTGGAGTTCAAGGCGAACGACGGCGACCTCGACTCGCTCCCGTCGTCGAAGCTGATCGACATCGGCCCGCCGACCTTCTAGCGCGCAAGAACCCTTGACTAAAACGCGCCCGGGTGAGAGGGTGCGCACATGGCGACCGGCCGTGTTTTCGACGCCGACGACCTCGACCTCCTCGAGGACGTCCTCGGTCTCGTCCCGAACCTGACGGAGGTCGCCTTCGCCGGCAAGCTCGCCCGCGAGCGGCTCAAGTTCCCCGTGCGCACGCACCGGACGCTCGACCCGCTGTTCGGCAAGGAGGGCGCCCTGGAGCTCGGCGGCCGCCGGGTCAGCTCCGAGCAGACGCGGCGCTACATACCGCAGCAGTGGTTCCCGATCGAGTCCGTCGACGACCTGGTGCGCAAGCTCCTGCTGGCGTTCCACCGCCGCGACGCGGAGCGTGCGGCCATGGCGGCGCGAGCCCACGCCGCGCGCCCGGTGGACGAGGACGTCGCGACCATCCCCGCTCCCGTGCCGCTCGTCTTCGGGCCGTCCACGCAGCGCTGATGGGCCAGCCGACCCCGTCCGTCTTCTGCCCCAAGGGCGAGTGGACCACGATCGAGTACTACCTGGGCACGGTCTTCCTCACCAAGACGTACTTCACCGACCCCGGCACCAAGGTCCGCTGGCGCTACTACTCGGCCGGTCTCCCGCCGTTCTGGGCGGGCAAGTTCACCGGGCACGCCCAGATCACGCTCTACCCGTCAGCCTCCACGTGGCTCCAGTTCAAGCCCGACGTGGATACCACGATCACGTGGGAGCCGGTGGACTCAGGCCTGGGCGAGCCGCCGCCCGACCCGATCGACCCGCTGGCGCACTAGGACGACGGGCGCCGCAGCCGCGCGTCGCGCGAGCCCATGTGCTCGCGCTGGAAGTGGGCGACGAGCTCTTCGACGTCGGCGCGAGAGGCGACCGGCTCGCTCACGGGGCCGACGGTGGGGAGGGGCGCGAGGCGCCGCGGCGGCGGAGCCCTGTGCTCGTCGAGCAGGTGCGTGAGCTCCACGAGGCTCCGCTGGAGGTCGTCGAGCTCCACGGCGGTGGACGCTCGCTCGGCGGCGAACGCCCTCGCGGCGCGCGCCGGCGGCGGGGGCAGCGGGACCGGAGCGCGTGCCTCCTCGCGCGTGAGGAGGGGCAGGACGCTCTCGGCGGCGGCGTCCCGGTCGGTGAGCGTCTCGTCGACGCCGAGGGCGTCGAGCACCGTGCGCACGATCGACGAGTGGTCGCGGACCGTGTCGTTCACGACGCCGGCCTCCACGAACGGCGAGACCACGACCGCCGGCACCCGAACGCCGAGGACGTCGAAGCCGAAGCCGTGCTCCGCGGCCTTCATGCCCGGCGAGGGCGGGACGGCGGCCGGCGGACGCTCGCGATCGAAGAAGCCGCCGTGCTCGTCGTAGGTCACGAGGAACAGCAGCGACTCCCAGATCTCCGGCTTGCTGGCGAGCGCCGAGTACACCTTTCGCAGAAGCTCGTCGCCGAGGTGGACGCTGTGCGTCGGATGCTGGCTGTCGACATCGATGAAGTGGCTCGGCTCGAGGAAGCTGTAGCTGGGCAGCGTCCCGTGCTCGACGTCGTCGAAGAACTCGTGAATCGTGTTGAAGCGGTCCTTGAAGAGGTCGCCGAGCTCGACGTACGCGCCCGCCTGGGGCACGTCGCCCGCGTAGACCGCCCACGACCGGCGGGCGTCCGAGAGCGCGTCGAACGTCGTCCTGTGCTTGTAGAGCTTGATGACGTTCTTGAGCAGCCCCTCCGACTGCGCACCGTGCGCGAAGAGGCGGTTCGGCCACGTCTCGCTGGGAACCGAGGCGAACCACCGGGAGCACGTGACGAACTCGCGCGCGAGCGTCGAGAGCACGGGGACCTGCTCGGCCGAGTGGCAGCCCATGATGTCGCAGGCGAGCCCCGGATCCTGGTTGCGCTCCACCAGACGGCGGGCGTAGTTCCACGCGAACCCGCCGTTCGTGATCGCCTCGGGCCGGAGCGGAGGCTCGTCTCCGGTCAGCTGCCGTACCACGTCGTCGAATCCGTGGCCGGGGTCCGCGGTCACGTCGCGATCGGACGTGAGGAAGTGCGCGGGGCACCACTCGCCGTCCGGGCGCGACACGTCCATGATGTTCCGGTCGTCGGAATCGACGGGCTCGAGGCCCCCGTGCGCCAGGTGCCCGAGCATGTGGTCGAAGGACCGGTTCTCGAGCATGAGCACCACGATGTGCTTCGGCGGCGTGGCCATGACCTCGCCCGGGAGCTTACGGCTTCTTGAGCGGCGGGTCAGCCCAGGCCGGGGTGCACGCCGCGCAGCTCCACGAGGCCGGGCTGGAGCCGCTGAAGGAGGTCGACGAGCTGCTCCCGGTCGCCGGGCGCGAGGTCCGCGGTCAGGCGCGACTCGTGGTCGACCGCGACCTCGCCGGCTCGCTTCAGCACCCGGCGCCCCTTCGGCGTCAGGTGCAGCGCGCGCACCCGGCGGTCGGCCGGATCCGACCGCCGCTCGACCAGGCCCCGCTCCTCCAGCGAGTCGACCTTCGCGACCATCCGGCTCGGCGGGATGCCCAGCCGCTCCGCGAGCGCCTGCTGCGACTGGCCCTCGGACGCCTCGACGTACCGCATCAGGGCGAACTCGCCGGGGTGGACGCCGAGCGGCCGGAGCGCCTCGGCAAATCGCTTGGACGACGCGAGACCGAGCTGCGAGAGTAGGAAGCCGACGCTCCGAGGCGAGGTCTCGGGCACGGACGGCGCAAGGGCGGGGGCGTCACTCATTACAGGCCGCAATCGTTCCTGCTATAAACGATTGCGATCTTTAATGATACCGCCGCGGAACGACAACCACCCCGGGAGGCTCGCATGGCTTCGCTGACCCGCTGGGTCCTCGCCCACAAGCGCATCGTGACCATGTCCTGGATCGTCCTGACGATCGCGGGCATCATGGCGGCGGGACCCGCCTCGAAGGCGCTCGACCAGAAGTTCTCGGTGCCGGACAAGGAGGGCTGGAAGACCAGCGTCGCGATCTCCCAGCACTACGGGAACGGAGCCGACAGCAACCCGCTGCTCCCCGTGGCGGTCCTGCCCGCCGGGCAGTCCGTCGACTCGCCGCGCGTCAGGGCCGACCTGCGCCGCATCGACCGGCGCCTGCACGAGGCCCTCCCCGGCGCTCGGATCGCGTCCTACGCCTCCACCGGCGACCGGGCGTTCGTGTCGAAGGACGGGCGCACGACCTTCGCGCTCGTCTGGCCGCGGATGGACCCCGACTCGATCTTCGGTGAGAACACCAAGGCGGAGAAGACCGTGCGCGCGGCGCTACGGGGACAGGCGGTGGCCGGTCAGCCGGTGCATCTGACGGGCTTCGACGCGCTCCAGCAGGAAACCGGCGGCACGGAGGGGCCGGGCGTGTTCCTCGAGGCGCTGCTCGGCGGGCTGGGGGCCCTGGTGGTGCTCAGCTTCGTCTACGCCTCCTTCCTGGCGATCGTGCCGATCATGACGGCGGTCGTCTCGATCATGACCACGTTCCTGCTGCTGCTCGGCCTGACGAAGCTGACCGAGGTCTCGCCGATCGTCCAGTTCCTGGTCGCGCTCGTCGGGCTCGGCGTGGCGATCGACTACTCGCTCATCGTGGTGTCGCGCTGGCGGGAGGAGCGCGCTCACGGGCATGAGGGCGACGAGGCGGTCCAGCGAGCCATGGAGACGGCGGGCCGCGCGGTCGTGTTCAGCGGGATCACGGTCGCGATCGGCCTGCTCGCGCTGATCGCGCTGCCGCTGCCCTTCCTGCGCTCGATGGGATACGGCGGGATGCTGATCCCGCTCGTCTCGACGGCGGTCGCGATCACGCTCTTGCCGATCATCCTCGCCAAGTGGGGCCAGCGGCTCGACTGGCCGCACCGCCGCACCGACGACAAGGCGAGCCGCGCGTGGACGCGCTGGGCCGAGGCGGTCGCGCGCCGGCGCTGGCTCGCGGCCGGTGCGGGCATGGCGGTGATCCTCGCGCTGGTCCTCGCCGCCACCGACCTCCAGCTCGGCAGCGCCGACGCCGACACGATCGCGAAGTCGGGCGACGCGAAGCAGGGCCTCGTGGCGCTCGAGCGCGCCCGCATCGGCGAGGGCTCGGTCTCGCCGTACGAGATCCTCGTCACCGGGTCCACCGACCCCGAGCGCGTGGCCGCCGCGCTCGAGCGGGTCGGCGGCATCCACGGCGCCGTCGCGCCGGCCGATCCGAGCTGGCGCCGCGACGGCACCGCGATCGTCGAGGCGATCCCGGTGCCCGACAGCGGCACCCCCGAGGGCGCGGACACGCTCGACGGGGTGCGCACGGCGGCGCACGGCGCCGGGCCCGACGTGCGCGTCGGCGGCGGACCGGCGACGCTCGACGACTTCAACGACGCCGTCTACGGCAGCTTCCCGCTGATGATCGCGCTGATCGCGATCACCACGTTCATCCTGCTCGCGCGCGCGTTCAGGTCGCTGCTCCTGCCGCTGAAGGCGATCATCCTGAACGTGCTGAGCGTCGCGGCCGCGTGGGGCGTGCTCGTGCTCGTCTGGCAGAAGGGCTACGGGTCCGACGAGATCTTCGGCATCGCAGCCACGGGATCGATCCAGTCGTGGATGCCGCTGATCATCTTCGCGTTCCTGTTCGGCCTCTCGATGGACTACGAGGTGTTCATCCTGTCGCGGATGCGCGAGGAGTACGACCGTACGGGGTCGACGAGCACCGCTGTCATCCAGGGCATCGGGAGGACCGGCCGGCTCGTAACGAGCGCGGCCCTGATCCTGTTCCTGAGCTTCACCGCGATGGCCTCCGGTCCCGACACGGGCGTGAAGATGATGGCCACCGGGCTCGCGGCGGGGATATTGCTGGACGCGACGGTGATCAGGGCCCTGATCGTGCCCGCGGTGATCTCGCTCATGGGCCGCTGGAACTGGTGGCTGCCGAGCTGGCCGGCCCGGGTCCTGCGCGTCGAGCCGTCCCTGCCGCCGCGCGTGGCGCGGAGCGAGGGCGAGGCGTAGCCGGGCGGGCGCGCAGATAGGGGGCGCAGATGGGGGACCCCCCCGATGCGCCCGGGGGCCGCGTGCGCGAGCGTGGCTCCCATGCAGACAACCACCACACATAGCGGTACATCCCAGCTCGCCGACTCGCTCCGCTCACGCGGGTTCGTCGGCCGCCTCGTCGGCCCGGACCACCCCGACTACGACGGCGCCCGAGCCGGCTGGAACGGCGCCATCGACCGCCGCCCGGCCGCCGTGGCGTACGCGACGGACGCCGACGACGTCGCGTCCGCCATCCGTGGCGCGTCCGACGCAGGCCTCGAGTTCACCATCCGCGCCGGCTCGCACTCGGTGTCGGGCAGGTCCGTGCGCGACGGCGCTCTCTGCGTCGACATCCGCGCGCTGAACGCGATCGAAGTGGACCCGGCTCGCGAGGTCGTCCACGTCGGCGGCGGGGCGCTGCTCGGCGAGGTCGACGCCGCCACGCAGGAGCACGGCCTGGCGGTGCCGGCGGGGCAGATCTCGCACACCGGCGTCGGCGGGCTCACGCTCGGCGGCGGCCTCGGCTGGCTGATGCGCAAGCACGGCCTGACGATCGACTCGCTGCTCGCGGCCGACGTGGTGCTCGCGGACGGGAGCATCGTCACCGCCTCCGCCGACGAGCACCCGGACCTCTTCTGGGCGCTGCGGGGCGGCGGCGGCGACTTCGGCGTCGTCACGCGCTTCGAGTTCCGCGCCCACCGCGTGGGCCCGATGGTGCTCGCCGGCATGCTCGTGTACGAGTGGGAGCGGGCGGGCGAGGCGTTCCGGGCCATCCGCGACCTGATGGACGGCGCGCCCGAGGAGCTGGGCGCCTTCGCCGTGCTCCTGACGGCGCCGCCGTCGGAGCCGTTCCCCGCGGAGCTGCGCGGGCGGCCCGCGGCGGTGGTCAGCGTCGCCTGGAGCGGTGACCTCGAGGAGGGCGAGCGTGTGCTGGCCCCGCTTCGCTCGAGCTGTCCGCCGGCGGTGGACCTCGTCGGTCCGATGCCCTACGTCGCGCTGCAGTCGATGCTCGACGCGACCGCTCCCCACCACCTGCGGTACTACGACCGCCTTCATTACCTCGACGGCGTCGACGACGAGCTGGTCGACACGCTGATCGAGTCGTTCGAGCGCGTCCCGTCGCCACAGTCGCACGTGATCACCGGCTGGATGGGCGGGGCGATCGACCGCGTGGCCTCAGGCGACACGGCGTTCGGTCACCGCGACGCGCGGGCCGAGACGTGGTTCATCGGCTGCTCCGGGGAGGAGCCGATCGAGCCCGTCAGGGATTGGGTGAGGGCGGCCTTCGACGCGACGGCTCCCTACGCGACCGGCGGCACCTACGTCAACGCGCTCGAGGCCGGGGGATCGATCGGCGACGCCTACCGCGCCGACGTCCTTCGGCGGCTCCGCTCCGTGAAGCGGCGCTACGACCCTGACGGGGCGTTCGCGGGCAACGGCATCGCGTAGGGCCGCCTACAACCCCTCGCGAACGGCGTGCGCGGCCGCCTCGGCACGGCTGCGCACGCCGAGCTTCGCCAGCACGTGGCTCACGTGGTGCTCCGCCGTCTTGGGCGCGATCACGAGCTCGTCGGCTATCTGCGCGTTCGACAGCCCGGCCACGACGAGCCGAAGGACCTCCCGCTCGCGGGCGGTCAGCTCGTCGCGCTCGCCGCGCGCAGCGCTGCGCCCGGACGCGCCGAGCTCGCGCAGCAGGGCGGCGGCACGGTCGGCG
>DATENL010000256.1:0-7239 GCA_035275105.1 Thermoleophilaceae bacterium | reverse complement strand
CCTTGGCGGCGCGGGCGATCGACGTCTGGCGCGCGCGCTGGGCGCCGTGCTCCTCGGCGAGCAGGAGCTGGGCCAGGTTCGCGCGCGCGGCCTCGGCCAGGGCCGCCACCGCCTCCAGGTCCGCGTCCTCGAAGGCGCGCGGCCGCTCGTCGGCCACCAGCAGCACGTGCGCGATCGCTCCCGACGGGTGCACCATCGGCGCCACCAGGGCGGCCTGCGGCCGTGGCTGGAGCCCGCTGGCCAGGGCGAGCTCGCGCGCCTGCGCGGTGCTCAGCTTGGCCGGCGTGCCGCTGGCGAGTGCCTCGCCCAGTGGCGACGCCTCGTCGAGCCCGAACCAGTCGCGGTGCGCGGGGTGGGGGTCGCCCGCCACGACGCCGGCGCGGTTGGCGCGCTGGTCGACGACGAACACGAGCGCGGCTGAGCTGCCGAAGTACGCGCGTGCCTCGCGCGCGAGCGCGGCCGCGAGCACGTCCGGGCGGTCGGCCTCCGTGGCCACCGCCAGGAGCCGCGACACGGCGGCGATCGCCTCGCCGCTGCGGGCGGACGGCGGCTGGTCAGGTGAGCGGTCCGTCCCTGGTTCCCCCTCTCCAGGCCCATTGTAACCCTGGCCTCGGCTCAATCCCCGCCCTCCGCGCCGGTGTCGCCGCGCGCCTTGCCGGGCTTCGGCGACTTCGGGAACTTGCCCTTCTTCCGGCCGCCGGGGTACACCTGCGCCGGCTTGCAGGTGTCGAGGTGGAAGCCGTTCAGGAGCCACGACGAGCCGGACCGGACCAGGTCGACGGTGCCGCAGACCTCGTCGGTGCGGTTCGTGTGGACCGCCCTCGACTGGAGCTGCACGGTCGCCGCGTCCGAGGTCTGCTGCGTCGTGCGCAGGACTGGGAACGAGATCGACCTGAGCGTCGACTGGCCCGCCGCGAACGAGCTCTCGCTGCCCAGCTGCGTCCTGCCCTCGGGGGTGACCATCGCCCAGGCGGACGAGTAGTCGTGGTCCGCGGCGTGCTGGTAGAAGGCGTTGACGGTGTCGGCCGGGGCCTGCGAGGGCGCCGCCGTCGCCGGTGGCGCCGACGTCGCCGGCGCCTGGGCGCTGGCGTCCTTCCTCTGCTTCTTCTTCGCCGACTTGGCCGGGGCGGGGTTCGAGGCCTTGCGGTCGCTCGAATCGTCCCCGCCCGAGGCGAGGACGGCGATCAGCGCCGCAGTCGCCAGCAGGATCAGCGCCGCCAGGATCGGCCAACGGCGCTCGGATCGGCGTGCAACAGGTGGCCTGGCCCCTTGTTGCGCAACAGGTGGCCTGGCCCCTTGTTGCGTGGCCCGCTGTTGCGCGACCGGTGCCATTCGCGCGGTCGCTTCGGTCGGCGGCTCCGGCGCCGGTGCGGGCCGGGGCTCCGCCGCGAACGCCCGCTCCAGCTCCGTGACCAGCCCGCCAGCCGTGGGCGGGCGCTCGGCCGGGTCCTTGGCCAGGCCGCGGGTCAGCGCCGCCGCCACCGGCGCCGGCGCGGAGGGCAGGACGTCGCGCACGTCGGGGGGCGGCTGGTTGACCACCCGCTGCGCGATCTCGAGGGGCGTGGTCCCCTCGATCGGCTTGCGGCCGCTGAGGGCCTCGAACGCCACCGCCGCCAGCGCGTACACGTCGGCGGCCGCGTCGCCGTCCGAGCCCTCGAGCCGTTCGGGCGCCAGGTACGCGGCGGTGCCCAGCACGGCGCCGCTGCGGGTGATGCGCGACTGCTCGGCGGCCGTCGCGATTCCGAGGTCGGCGAGCTTCACGGCCCCGTCCTTGCGCAGGAGGACGTTTGCCGGCTTCACGTCGCGGTGCAGGACGCCGAGCCCGTGCGCGTGGTCGAGCGCGTCGGCCACGCCGCGCAGGATCGGGAGCACGCGCTCGTGGGGCAGCGGGCCGGCCGCGATCTCGTCGCGCAGGGTGCCGCCCTCCACGTACTCCATGACGATCAGCACGCCCTCGTCGTCGCCGGCGATGTCGTAGACGGCGACGACGTTCGGGTGGTTGAGCGACGCCCCGACCCGCGCCTCGCGCTGGAAGCGGCGCACGAGGTCGTCGTCCGTCACGTCGCCGTGCAGGCGCTTCACCGCGACCTGGCGGCGGAGCTTCTCGTCCTCGGCGAGCCACACGGTCGCCATCCCGCCCGACCCGAGCCTGCGGATCGTGCGATAGCGGCCAGCGAGTACCCGGCCTGTCATCCCGACGGCCATGTCCTGTCAGTACCCGGGGAGCGAGCCCCGGGAACTGCTCCCTATACGCGCTGGATCAGCGTGCCGGTGCCGAGCCCGCCGCCGCAGCACATCGTCACGAGGCCGGTCTCCTTGTCGGAGCGCTCGAGCTCGTGCAGCAGCGTGGTGAGCAGGCGCGCGCCGGTCGACCCGAGCGGATGCCCGAGCGCGATCGCGCCACCGTTCACGTTCACCCGGTCCATGTCCGGCTCGAGCTCGCGGCGCCAGGCGGCCACGACCGAGGCGAACGCCTCGTTGATCTCGATCAGGTCGATGTCGGACATCTTCATCCCGTTGCGCTCGAGCAGCTTGCGCGTGGCGGGAATCGGGCCCGTGAGCATGATCACGGGGTCGACGCCGACGGTCGTCTGGTCGACGATCCGCGCGCGCGGCTTGAGCCCGAGGGCGTCGGCCTTCTCGCGCGCCATCAGCAGCACGGCGGCGGCGCCGTCCGAGATCTGCGACGAGTTCCCGGCGGTCACCCGCAGGTTCTCCTCGCCGCCCACGTGCTGGCCGGCCTCGGGGAACGCGGGCTTGAGCGACGACAGCTTCTCGAGGCTCGTGTCGGGGCGGATGCCCTGGTCGGCGACGTAGGTGTCGCCGTTGACCGCGAACGGGACGATCTCGCGCTCGAAGCGGCCCTCCTCGGTCGCCTGCGCGGCGTTCTGGTGGGAGCGCAGCCCGATCTCGTCGAGCTCCGACCGCGGGATCTCCCACTTGTCGGCGATCATCTCGGCGGAGATCCCCTGCGGGACGAGGTTGTACTTCTCGAGCAGGGCGGGCGGCCACGGGGAGCCGACCTCGTCGACCCACTTGAAGCCGACGCCCATCGGGATGTGGCCCATGTGCTCGACGCCCGAGCCGATCACGGCGTCGTGGACGCCGGACGCCACGAGCGCGGCGCCGAAGTTGACGGCCTGCTGCGCCGAGCCGCACTGGCGGTCGACGGTGGTCGCCGGGGTCTCGACCGGCAGCCCCGCCTGGAGCCAGGCGTTGCGGCCCACGTTGAACATCTGCTCGCCGTACTGCTGGACGCAGCCGGTGACGACGTCCTCGACCTCCTCGGCCGGGATCCCGGCCCGCTCGATCACCTCGGTGTACGTCTTGGCGAGGAGCTCGTTCGGGTGGGTGTCCTTGTAGTAGCCCTTCTCGGGGTGTCCGCGCCCGATGGGCGTCCGGACGGCCTCGACGATGACCACCTCACGGCCGTGTCCGTTCTGCATCTCTGGTTCAGCCCCCTGAAGATCGTCTCGGGTAGTGGCCCCGTCCCGGCGGCCCGAATCGGCTCGTCCAGGCGGCGGCTTCTCCAATTACTGTACTGAATTGACTGGTGAGTCAACCAACCCTCAGCGAGCGCCTGGGAATCGCCGGGACGGGGGCCGTGGCGGCTGGGCTCGCCAGGGTCGCGGCCGCGCGCGGCGAGGTCGTCGTGTGGGCTCGCAGCCCCGAGTCCGAGGAGCGCGCACGGGCCAATGTGGGCGGTGACGCGCGCCACACGACCCATCTCGGCGCGCTCGGCACCTGCAGCTTCGTGGTCGAGGCGGTCGTCGAGGATCCCGCCGTGAAGGCCGAGCTGCTGGCCGAGATCGGCGCGCTGGCGCCGCCTGACACCGTGATCGGGTCCACGACGTCGTCGCTCTCGGTCGCCGAGCTGGCCGAGGCGAGCGGCCGGCCGGACCGGTTCGTGGGCCTGCACGTGTTCAACCCCGTGGAGAAGATGGATCTCGTCGAGCTGGCCTATCCGCCGGCGGCCTCGGCCGAGACGCGCGACCGCGCCGTGCGCCTCTGCGAGTCGCTCGGCAAGGTGCCGGTGGAGGTGCCCGACGCGCCGGGGTTCGTGGTCAACCGGCTGCTCTTCCCGTACCTCTTCTCCGCGGTGCGCCTGCTCGAGGAGCACCCGATGCCGCCCGAGGCCGTCGACCAGTGCATGAAGCTGGGCGCGGCGCACCCCATGGGGCCGCTCCAGCTGCTCGACTTCGTCGGCCTCGACGTGGCCGCGGCGATCGGCCGCGAGATCGGCGAGGAGGTGCCGGCGCGCCTGCGCGAGCTCGTGGAGGCCGGCGCCCTCGGGCGCAAGACCGGCCGCGGGTTCTACGAGTACGAGTCCGGCGGCTAGGAGCGGCGCGGCCCTAGGCGGCCTGGCGGCGCACCAGCGCGCGTGCGCGCGCCGCGCGCGTGGGCATGCCGTTCGCCAGGTCCCACACCACGTCGGCCTCGCCACAGCCCTGCGCGGCGGCCATCTCGGTCACGCGGTCCCACGGAAGCTGCGCCTCCGGAAGGTCGTCCCAGCGTGCGAGGTCGAGGGACTCGCGAGCGCCGGTGAGCGACGGCCCGAGCTCTCCTTGCGCGTCTAGGAGCAGACGGAGCGCGTCACGCTGGGAGTCGGTGAGGCGAACGGACCACATCTGCAAAGACCTCCTGGGAGAGAGATGCTCTTGCTCGCCGAAACTAACTCTGATGCCGGACGGAGTCGCATGCAACAGGGGCCAGGCCACCTGTTGCACTACCTGCCGTGCAACAGGGGCCAGGCCACCTTGCAGTACCTACCGGACCGGGGGTGCGGCCGGGTTCGCGTAGGTGAACGTGCCCGGCACCGAGATCGAGGCTCCGCTCGTGGAGTCCACGACGCGGACGTTCGAGTACGACACCGAGACCAGTGTGACCCTCTGTCCCGACGGGCAGCTGAAGCCGAGCGACGCCGCGCTCGCCGGCGCGAGCGTGAGCGAGCCGACGATGTTGCCGTTGCGGTCGGCGCTGAACTGACCGCTCTGGCTGGCCGTCGTCACGAACGTCTTCTTGTTGGACGCCGACGGGTTCTTCCCGCCGCCGTTGACGCACTCGTAGACGATCGTCTCCGTGGTGCTGCAGGTGACGGTCTCGACCGAGCCCGACTCCAGGCCGGCCTCCTTGAACTTGCAGACCAGGCTCGATCCGCTCAGGGACGCCGACGTGGCGCTCTTGATGAAGTGCGCGTTGCCGGCCATGGCGGGCGACGCGAGAGCCATCGCCGCGAGTGACACAGCGCTAACCGATGCTCGGGAGGGGTGTCAAGCGGCTACTGGCAGGTCTCGACGGCGATCTTTATCTGGCCGGTGCCGGGCTTCTCGTAGTCGATCGTCTGGCGGCTGATCACCTGGTCGAGGTCCAGGTCGGCCTTGCGCGCCGCCCGGAGCGCGTCGCTCAGGCTGTCGTAGGTCCGCACCACGGCGCGCTCGCCCTTATCGGTCGTCACGATCCGGACGCCGCCCGGGCCCGGCTTCACGGTGATGAAGTCCTGGCCGTCGAGGCAGCGGACGAGCGGCGTGTCGGCGGCCGTTCCGGGCGCCGTCGCGTTCGGCCGCGCGGCGGTGGTCGGCGGTGCCTTGTCGTCCGCCTCGTCGGACCCGCCGCAACCCGCCGCCGCCGCGAGCAGCGCGAGCACCGTCGCGCCGCACGCGAGGCGCGTCACGCCTCGGTCCCCTCGGGCTCGGGCTGCGGCGTCTCGCGCTGCGGCCGGCTCTCCGGCTCGTGGTCGCGGATGCGCACCGCCTCGATGCGGTTCTCGCGCACCGACTCGACCCGCAGCGAGTAGCCGTTGGCGCGGACCATGTCGCCGCGCTTGGGCAGCCGGCCGAGCTCGCTGAACACGAAGCCGCCGACGGAGTTGTAGGCGTCGGAGTCGCTCGGCAGCTCGACGCCCCAGTCCATGAGGTCGTTCAGCGGCACGTGGCCGCGCACGTACAGGTCGCCGTTGGGCAGCTTGCGGACGCCCGCGCTGGCCGGGTCCGACTCGTCGAAGATCTCGCCCACGATCTCCTCGATCACGTCCTCGATCGTCACGATCCCGACGGTCCGGCCGTACTCGTCGACCACGACCGCCATCGAGGTGCGCTGCCGCTGGAGGTCGGCGAGCAGGTCGTCGAGCGGCTTGGTCTCGGGGACGATCAGCGCGTCCTTGACCGCCGGCGCGATCGACGCCTCGGGCCCCTCCTGCATCAGCAGCCGCGCCAGCGAGTTGTTGTGGACGATCCCGCGCACGCGGTCGGTGTTCTCCTCCTCGGTCACGAGCAGGCGCGTGTGGCCCGAGTCGATGCAGCGGCGGAGCGCGGTCTGCGCGTCCTCGGCCATGTCCACCGTGACGACCGCGGGGATCGGCGTCATCACCTGGCGCGCCTCCTGCTCGTGCAGGTGGAAGACGCCCGACAGCATCCCCGCCTCGCCGGGATCGAGCGTCCCGCCGCTCATCCCGCGCGCGATCAGCATCTTGAGGTCCTCCGAGCGGGTCTCCTCCTCGAACTCCGCGCGCGAGTCGATGCCCACGAGCCGCAGCAGGCCGTTGGAGACCCAGGTGAGCGCCGTGACGAACGGCTGGAACGCGATCGCGAACCACTGGAGCGGGCGCGCGACCCGGCGGATCACGCCCTCCGCGCGCGCGATGGCGAAGATCTTCGGCACCTGCTCGCCGACCGTGATGTGCAGCGTCGTGGCGAGCGCGTAGGCGATGGCGAACGAGAGTGCGACGGCGACGCCGTGCGACAGCGCTCCGCCGAGCAGGTCCTCGAACAGCGACGCGAGCGCCGGCTCGCCCAGGAAGCCGATGCCGATCGACGCCATCGTGATGCCGAGCTGGCAGGCGGCCAGGTAGCGGTCGATCCCGTCGAGCTCGCGCAGCGCGAGCGCGGCCCCGCGGGCGCCCTCGCCGCGGAGCGCCTCGAGCTTCTCGCGCCGCGCCCTCACCAGGGCGAACTCCGCGGCCACGAAGAACGCGTTGAGGAAGACGAGCAGCAGCAGCGCGATGAGCGCAACGACGGTCATCGCGCGGTCAATCCCGGGACGCTGCTACTTCGAGGCGGTTCGTCGTCGGCCATCAAGGCGAACTCGAGCGCACGTTAGCAGTCGCCACGTAGACCTGGCCCGGGCCGTCGCGCTCGGTCTCGTAGACGGCCACGGCGCGCCCGTCCGAGCACGCGAGCCGGGGCCGCCAGGCGTTGCCCGCGCCGGAGCGCCCGTCGTCCACCCGCAGCGCGGGGCCGCTCC
>DATENL010000255.1:0-6076 GCA_035275105.1 Thermoleophilaceae bacterium | reverse complement strand
ATCAGGACGCCGGCCTGGCGCAGCGCCTCGCCGAAGAAGCGGAACACGCGCAGGCCGAAGACCTCGCCGAAGTCGCGCGCGGCGAACTTGGCGATGTCGCCGAGCGAGGCGATCCAGTCGCGCGGGGCTGTGAGGTAGCGGCCCATCAGCGGGCGATCTCCGTCACTTGATGACCGAGATCTCCGGATGCGTGGCCAGCAGCGTCTGGGTGAAGACGTAGTTGAACGAGAAGATCCCGAGGAACGAGATCACGACCGCCTGGTTGACGGCGCGTCCCACGCCCTCGGCGCCGCCTGACGCGGTCATCCCCTTGTAGCAACAGACGATCGCGATGATCGCGCCGAACAGGGTCGTCTTGACCACCGAGCCCCACAGGTCGGTGGTGGACGCGTTCGTAAGGAGCGTGGCGAAGAACGGCCCGAGCGGCGCCTTGAACGTGAGTGTCGCCAGCACGCCGCCGAAGATGCCGAACAGCAGCGCGTAGATGTTGAAGAGGCCGGTGACGACCATCAGCGAGAGGAAGCGCGGCACGACGAGGTTCTTGACGGGGTCGACGCCGAGCACCTGGAGCGCGTCGAGCTCCTCGCGGATCTTGCGCGCGCCGAGGTCGGCGGTGATCGCCGTGCCGGCCACGCCGGCGAGGATGATCGCCGTCACGAACGGCGCGAACTCGCGGATGGTCGCGAGGACGAAGAACCCGCCGAGCCGGTCGATCGCGCCGAAGAGGACGAGGAAGTTGCCCGCCTGGAGCCCCGGCGCGCCGTATCCGAAGGCGATCGTGGAGATCAGGAGCGGGAACCAGCACAGCCGCAGCGCGAACAGGAACTGGTTCACGAACTCGCCGCCGTACGGGTAGGGCGGCCGCAGCGCGGACATCACCGTCTTGCCGGTGAGGATCATCATGTCCCCCACCTGCTCGAGGAGGTTCTTCGTAGGTAGGAACGCCCGGTCTGCTGCTGCCCGAACCACTCTCTTTTCCTCCCTGATGGGTCGCGCCGCCGGCCCGCGCCGACTGCGACAGGGAAGCGTACGCCATCCGGGTGACAGGTGCCAACAGGGAACCGTTTCTTGCTGCGCCGAGACGCCGGGTGCCCGTGGTATGTTCCGGCCGCTTTGGGGAGGAATCCGGCCGCCTATCGAACGATCGGCCCGCGCGCTCTCGTCCCGCTCACCGTGGCGGCGATCGCCATCTCAGGCTGCGGCAGCGGCACGGAGCAGAGCGCCGACGAGCCCGAGGGCAAGTTCCCCGTCGAGGTCGAGTACGCGAGCTTCCCCACGTCGCAGCGACTCGCGACGACCTCCAACATGGTGATCCAGGTCCGCAACCCGGGCGAGAAGAAGATCCCCGTCATCTCGGTCACGGTCAAGTGCAAGGGCCACTCGAAGGGCGGCTCGGGCGGCTCGCCGAGCGGCGGCGACTCCGGCGGCTTCGCCTACCGCACGACGCAGCCCGGTGTGGCCGACCCGGCGCGCCCACGGTTCATCGTCAACCGGATCCCCACGCGCACCCCGCGCGTGTACGACCAGGGGCGGCTGGATCCGCTCGAGCGCTCGTCGTCGTACGTCGACACCTACCCGCTCGGTGAGCTGAAGCCCGGCGACACCGTCACGTTCCGCTGGAACGTGACCGCGGTCAAGGCGGGACCGTTCAAGGTCTGCTGGCGTGTGAACGCGGGTCTCGACGGCAAGGCCAAGGCGGTTCCCTCGGACTCGGGCCAGCCGATCAAGGGCGCGTTCGAGGGCGAGGTGGGCGCCCGGCCGCCGCAGTCGCACATCGCCGAGGACGGCAAGACGATCGTCGAGGGCGAGGCCGTCTCCGGCGGCGTTCCGGGCGTTCCCTAGCCTTTCGCGCGTGCGCCTCCCGCGCCGCGACTCGATCCTCACCGCCGTGGTCGCCGGCCTCGTGCTCGGCCTCGCCACCCGCTACGTGTGGGAGCTTCCGCGCGAGTGGCACTGGCTGGCAAAGGTGGGCGTGCCCTGGCTCGCCGCCGCGTTCGCCGTCGGCGCGCTGACGAGGGAGCCGCGGCGGGGCGCGGTCAACGGAGCCGCCGCGCTCGTGGCGGCGGTCGTCGTCTACTACCTGCCCGCGATACTCGGGCTCACGCACACCTCGTACGCGTCGAACCCGGTGGGACTCGGCTGGATCGGCGTCGGCGCACCCGGCGGTGCGCTGTTCGGCGCGCTCGGCGCCCTGTATGCGGCCGGCCGCGCGCGCGTCGTGGCGACGACGGTGCTCGCGGCGGCGCTCGGCGGCGAGGCGATCCTGTTCGCGCTGCTGGTCCCGAGCCCCGGCCGCCCCGGCACCTACCTGCTCGCGGCCGCGATCGCGGTCCCGTTCCTGCTGTTGCGAAGGGCGCGCGAGCGCGCGCTCGCCGTGTGCGGGACGGCGCTCCTGGCCGGAGCGGCGGTCGTGGCCGAGGGCGGAGTCTTCGCGGTCACGCGCTACGTGGGCTGAGCGCGCCGGGTCCGAGCTGCAACAGGTGGCCTGGCCCCTGTTGCGCACCGAGGCGCGCGCCTGGTCCGTGCAACAGGTGGCCTGGCCCCTGTTGCACCTGCAACAGGTGGCCTGGCCCCTGTTGCACCCGCCGGGTCCGAGCTGCAACAGGTGGCCTGGCCCCTGTTGCACCACGTGGGCTGAGCTACGGCGATAGGTCGAGCCGCTCTCGGCGCGCCGACGCCGAGCCCTTGCCCGGGTCGATCTCCACGAGGTCGGCGGCGAGCGGGGCGACGCCGTTCCGGGTGCGGTAGGTGATCACCGCGAGGCCGATCGGCTTGTCCTCGTCGAGGTTGCCGGTGCCCCCCGCGCCCACGGTCCCGCCGTTCACCACGGCGAGGTTCGTCGACGTCGACAGCGACTGGTCGTGCGAGTGGCCCTCCAGCACCAGCAGCGGATGCGCGGGCGGGTTGACGCGCAGCTCCTCCAGCCCGTCCTCGGCGAGCCCGGGCGCGTGGACCATGACCACGTCAACCTTCTCCGCCACGCCGAGCAGCCACCTTGTGAACGCCCGCCGTTGGGCCGGCGTCGTGCTCGGCTCGCCACGCGAGCGGTAGTGGTCCGCGCGGCGGCGCTCGAACGGGTCCGAGTAGCCGGCCACGCGCAGCCCGCCCACCGTCACTATCCGCGGTCCGTAGCCGCCGCCCGGGAGCAGCCGCCCGCGCTGGGTGAGCACGATCGCGCCGCCGGCGGCGAGCTGCCGCGAGAGCGTGTCCGAGTCGTGGTTGCCCGACACGAACACGAACGGCCTCCCGGCGTGCACCACGCGCTGCACGAGCGCGGCCTCGAACGGGGAGCCGGAGTCGGTCAGGTCGCCGTCGAAGAACAGCGGCCGGCCCGCGGTCGCGCGCTCGAGGGCCGGCAGCGCGGCGACGTTGTTGTGGAGGTCGGACGCGAGCACGAACTGCGGCAGGCCGCTCAGCGGCGGACGGCCGGCGGGCGCGCCGAGAAGCCGTGCGAGTCCGACGAGCTGGCTGTCGAGCTCCTCGCTGATCCGCCCCGACGACTCGGCCGCGGCCTCCACCGCCGCGAGCGCGCGCGGGATCTCGGGGCCGTGCGCGTAGTACTCGGGGTCGTCGACCCGGCCGCGCGGCGGGAGCAGCACCAGCAGCACGACGACCCACGCGATCGACGTGAGGATTGCGGCGGGCACCGTGAAGCGCAGCCGCGGCCCGGCGCGGCCGCGGACCGCGAAAGCGGTGAGGGAGCCGAGCGCAAGCGAGCTCGCGAACACCACCGTGATCAGCAGGCGGATGTAGGAGGCGATCGCGTCGCGCACCTCGTCGCGCACCTGGGCGATCGCCTCCTCGCGCCCGCGGGCCAGCAACCCGACCGCCGTGCGGTCCACGCTGCGCACGTCCACGTGCAGGCGCGCCGGGAAGCGGACGACCGGGAAGCGCGCGCCCCAGTCCACGAGCGGCACGTAGAGGTCGAGGGCGCCCTGCGAGGAGGGCGTGACCGAGAGCCGCGCGCTGGCCACTGTCGTGTCGCGGTCGATGCGGAACGCGACGAGCGCTACGAACCCGCCCGCCGCCGCGGCGGCGACCACCGCGAGCAGGACAATCGCCTTGACGACGTTGGCTCGCATCACCCGGGGTCCGGCGGGGCCTCGCGCGGTTCGTGCCCCGCGCAGCGCACGACGGGGAGCCGCGGATAGCGGGGATATTCCGGTTCCGTCCGCGACCGCTCGCAGAGCGAGAACGACGACCCGCGCGTGGTCCGCACGATCCGCTGGTGGCGGCAGGTGTCGCAGAGCCCCGCGGGCGGCGGGGGAGCGGCGTTCCCAGGCATCGCGGCGGAGCGTACGCTGCGGGGCGATGCTCCACCGCGAGGAGACCGGAAGCGGCGAGCCGCTCGTGCTCGTCCACGGCGCCTGGGCCGACGGCCGCCACTGGACGCGCCTGGCGCGTGAGCTCGCCGACGGCTTCCGCGTCGTGAGCTACGACCGCCGCGGCCACGGGCGCAGCGGCGGTGCGCACGGGACGATCGGCGACGACGCGCAGGACCTGCTCGAGCTGATCGCCGACCTGGGCGGGCGCGCGCACGTCGTGGCCGGTTCGCTGGGCGGCACGATCGCGCTGAGCGCGGCGACGAAGGAGCCCGCCGCCGTCACCAGCCTGGCCGTGCACGAGCCGGCCCTCCCGGCGCTGATGGGCGGAGCGCCGCAGGCGCCCGAGCGCATCCCGAGCGCGAAGGAGTTCGCCGAGGACTCGCTGGGCGAGGGGGCCTGGGAGAGGCTGACCGAGGAGGAGCGGAAGGGCTTCGAGGACAACGGCGACGTGTGGGCGGCCGAGCTGGCCGATGCGACCGCCGGCGCGGTGCGGCCGGAGCCGTTGCCGATGCCGCTGCTCGTGACGATCGGCGGCGTGAGCCCTCCCTTCTGGCGGAAGGTGGCCGAGCAGATCCCGGGTGCGACGATCGAGGAGATCCCCGGAGCCGGTCACCTCCCCCACCTCACGCACGCGCGCGAGTACGCGGCGGCCATCGCGCCATTTGCGGGTCCGACCCGCTGAAGTCGGTTACGGTCCCAGCCCGGATGGGGCAGGGCCCGACAGTCGGACGAACGGTGCGGGATTCGGTCGACCAGCTCCCGCGCCCGGCTCTCGTGAGCCGCATCGCGGACGCGCTCGACCAGGGGTCCGTGCTGCTCGTGGCGGGTCCCGGATACGGCAAGACCACGGCGCTCGCCGAGGCGCTGGCGACGCGGTCCGCCGCCTGGGTGCGCTGCGCGCCGTTCCACCGGGACCCCGGCCGGCTGCTCGAGAGCATCGTCGCCGCGCTGCGCGACGCCAGCCCGGGCGTGGCCGACGTCGTCGCCGAGCGGATGCACGCGCCCGGCGGTCCGCCACTCGACGTCGCGGCGCTCGCGCGCACCCTCGCCGACGAGCTCGAACGGCTGCTCGTGGACCCGCTGACGGTCGTGTTCGACGACGCGGAGAGCCTCGAGGGCAGCGACGTCGCGATCGAGCTCGTCCGCGACCTGCTCGCGGTGCGCAACGCGCGCCTGAGCGTGGCCATCGCCACCCGGCGGCCCCTCCCGCTGCGCGCCGCGAAGCTCGTTGCGAGCGGTCGCCTCGCGGAGCTGGGTCCCGCCGACCTCGCCTTCACCGTGCAGGAGTGCGCGGAGCTCGTGGAGCTGCGCGGAGGCCGCACGCCGTCACCCTCCGAGGCGGAGGAGCTGTGGGCGGCCACCGAGGGCTGGCCGCTGGCGGCCGCGCTCGTCGCCTCGGGCGAGCGGTTCCACCCGAGGCAGCTGACGGAGGTCGAGGCGCTGACGGCGTTCGTCGCCGAGGAGGTGCTCGACCCCCTGCCGGACCCGCTGCGCGACGGGTTGATCGATTCGAGCGTCGCACCCGAGCTCGACCCGGATCTGGTCGCGGCGCTCGGACTTCCGGACGGCTTCCTCACGGCGATCGCCGGGCATGGCGTGCCGCTCCGGCGCCTGGACTCGGACGGCGGCCGCTACGCGCACCACCCGCTGATCCGCGACCTGCTCCGCGACCGGCTGCTGCGCACGCGGCCGCCGGAGCGCAGGCGCGAGCTGCACGCCGGCTGCGCCGCATGGCTCGAGGCGGCGGGCCG
>DATENL010000254.1:0-8787 GCA_035275105.1 Thermoleophilaceae bacterium | reverse complement strand
GAACACGTCGTCCGAGAGCCCGAGGTCGCGGACCTCGCCGATCTCCTCGTCGCCGTCGGCGGCCGGCTGGGCCGCCCCGGCCGAGCGCAGCGGCAGCTCCTGATCCTCGACGCGCTTCGCGCTCAACGAGAGCCGGCGGCGCGGCCTCGGCCGCCACCGCGGCGTCGCGCTCGGCCTTGGCCTCCGCCATCGCCTCGCTCATCGCGGTCTGCGGAGCGTCCGACTGGTCGGCGCCCGCGAACACGTCGTCCGAGAGCCCGAGGTCGCGGACCTCGCCGATCTCCTCGTCGCCGTCGGCGGCCGGCGGGGCCGCCCCGGCCGAGCGCAGCGGCAGCTCCTGGTCCTCGACGCGCTTGGCGCTCAGCGACAGGCGCCGGCGCTCGGAGTCGATCTCGAGGATCTTCACGCGGATGACGTCGCCCTGCCCGACCACCTCGCGCGGGTTCTCGACGTGGTGCTGGGCGAGCTCGGAGATGTGGACGAGGCCCTCGACCCCGTCGAGGATCTCCACGAACGCGCCGAAGCTGACGACCTTGGTGACCTTGCCCTCGAGCTCGTCGCCGAGCTGGTAGCTGTCGACGACCCGCTGCCACGGGTCCTCCTGGGTCTGCTTGAGGCCGAGCGAGATCCGCTGGCGGTCGCGGTCGATGTCGAGCACCTTGACCGGCACCGTCTGGCCGATCGAGAGGATCTCCGACGGGTGGTTGACGTGGCTCCAGGAGAGCTCGGAGATGTGGATCAGGCCGTCGATGCCGTCGAGGTCCACGAAGGCGCCGAAGTCGACGATGTTCGAGATCGCGCCCTCGACGATCTGGCCGGGCTGGAGCCGGTCGAGGATCTGCTGGCGGACCTCCTTGCGCTCCTCCTCGAGCACGGCGCGGCGCGAGAGCACGACGTTGTTGCGCGAGCGGTTGAGCTCGATCACCTTGCACTCGATCGTCTGGCCGAGGAAGTCGTCGAGGTTCTGGACGCGGCGGATGTCGACCAGCGACGCCGGCAGGAAGCCGCGCACGCCGAGGTCGATGATCAGGCCGCCCTTGACGACCTCGATGACGCTGCCCTCGACGGGCTCGCC
Organism: Thermoleophilaceae bacterium; assembly: GCA_035275105.1. Lineage (GTDB taxonomy): Bacteria > Actinomycetota > Thermoleophilia > Solirubrobacterales > Thermoleophilaceae > AC-37. Next base: position 7,712 of record DATENL010000254.1, on the reverse strand, counting down.
GGACTCGGCCGCGGCCTCGATCTTCCGCCACGCCTTCTCGAACCGGGCGCGCTTCTTGGACAGGACCAACCGGCCGTCCTGGTCCTCCTTGGTGAGGACGAGCGCGTCGACCTCCTCCCCCATCTCGACCTCGTCGTGCGGGTTGGCCGACTTGCGGATCGAGAGCTCCTGCGAGGGGATGACGCCCTCGGACTTGTAACCGATGTCGACGAGGACCTCGTCCTTGTCGATCCGCACGACGGCGCCGCTGACCACGTCGCCCTCGCTGAAGGGGACGATGGTGGCGTCGTAGTTGGGGACGATCTGCCCGTCGACCTCGATGAGAAGGCCGTCCGAGCCCTCGACGGCCTGGGGTTGGGTCAACGTCTCGGCTTCCGGCACGAGGCGCAAGACTAGCGGCACGTATCCTCAGCAACCATGCCGGAGCGCAAGACCAAGCGCGGCGCCGAGCGGACTCCGCTGTCAGGCGACCCGGACGTGCTGATCTGCGGGGCGAGCTTCGCCGGCCTCACCGTCGCGCGCGAGCTGGCCGGCAGCGGCGCGCGCGTGCTGGTCGTCGACCGCTACGAGATCGGGGAGCGACAGACCTCGGCCTGCGCGGCGCCGACGGGGTGGCTCGAGCGCCTCGGCCTCGCCGGCTCGATCCGGCAGACGTTCGGCGACCTCGTGATCCACACACCGCATGGCGACGCCCGCTACAGGCTGCCGTGGACCTTCTCGACCTTCGACTACCGCGAGCTGTGCGACCTGCTCGCCGCTCAGGGCGAGTTCGAGTTCGAGACCGCGAAGGTGGACGGGCGGAGCGGCACCACGGTGCACACCGACCGCGGCGACGTGTCGGCGCCGCTCGTCGTCGACGCGCTCGGCTGGCGGCGCGTGCTCGGGACCGGCTACCAGCCGCCCGAGGCCCCGCTGTCCCGCGGGCTCGAGGTGCACCCGGGCGGCCGGAGCGGCGACCTGGAGATCTGGATCGACCGGCGCTACGTGCCCGCGGGCTACGGCTGGAGCTTCCCCGCGCGCGACGAGGTGCGGATCGGCGTCGGATCGTTCGATCCGCGCTTCCACGTGAAGGACACGACGGTGCTGCTGGCCGAGGACCTCGGCTCGCCGCCGGTCGGCTACCAGGGGAACTGGATCCCGCACAAGCTGCGCAGCGCCACCGAGGGCGACGTCTTCTTCGTCGGCGACTCGGCCGGCCACTGCCTGCCGCTGACCGCCGAGGGCATCCGCACGGCCTTCTACTTCGGCATCGCCTGCGGTCGCGAGCTGCGCGCGGTCGTCGCGGGCGAGCGCACGCGCGAGGAGGCGCTGCGCCGTTACCACGAGTTCAGCGCCGAGCACGAGTGGAAGTTCCGCTGGATGCTGCGCGTGCAGCGGCTGGTGCCGCGCGTGCCGCCGCGGCTGCTCGGCCCCGCCGTCCGCGCGATGGGCTCGCAGCGGTTCGTGGACTGGTCGTTCGGGCACTACCTGGGGATCGCGCCGCCGGAGTTCGCGGCTCCGGTCCCGGCCGCCGCGGCGCCCATTCCGGCCGCGGCCTGAGCCCCACCGCAAACAGCGGCTGATCACGGCGGACCCGGCGTTGAGTGGTCACTTATCCGTGCTATAGGCCGGATAAGTGACCACTGAATGCGTCGTCTGACATCCGGGCGATGCTCAGACCGACCGCTCCGCTGCCCGCCAGGAGCACCGCGGCGCCGGTGATGAAGTAGGCGTTGCTCACGACGATGCCCTCGGTGCCGGCCAGGAGGCCGCCGAGCGCCAGCAGCCAGCCCGCCCAGGCGGGGACGGCGCGGGTGCGCGCGGCCGTCACGCCCAGCAGCACCAGCGCGACCGCGAACATCATGCCGGGGCCGTAGTACTGCCACGCCCAGCCCGAGTTCTGGACCTCCTCGAGCGCCTGGGCCGCCCCGGCGCCGTGCTGGCGCGACACGTGGCCCAGGATTCCCCAGGTGAAGCCGTCGAGCGCGATCGCCGCGGCCAGGCCGAGCAGGCCGACGACTCCGAGGACGCCGCCCACGAGGCCGGCCGCCGGGCTCCGGCGCCTCACCACGAACGCGAGCCCGAGGAGGCCGGCCGCGAAGACGACGATGGCCAGGAACCCGAGCAGGTGCGCGACCTGCCAGCGCGTGTAGTGCTCCGCGATCTCCCGCAGCTGCTCGCCCTCGTGGTAGCCCCCGCGCGCGAGCTCCCGCGGGTGGAGGAGGTTGTCGATCAGGAAGAGCGCGGGCGCGAGGACGAGCGCGGCCGCGGTCGCGCGGCGGTAGAGCCCGCCGTGCGGCAGCGCGCTCAGAACCCGCGGCGTTCGCGGTCGAACGTGTTCGGGCCGCGCGGCTCGATGTTGCGCTGCCGGAACCAGTAGCCGCCGATCCACACCGCGGCCATCACCACCGCCACCACCGTCGCCGCGGCCGCCTCGGTGAAGTCCACCGCGCCGATCGCGCCGAAGAACAGGTAGATCACGACCAGACCGCCGCAGACCGCGACGGCCGCCGCCGCTCCGATCCGGAGGAAGTGCGTCTGGTCCTCGGCGCGCCGGCTCGCCTGACGGCGGTCCGGCGTCTGCCGGCGTTCCTCGAACACTGGCGGTTCGGCGCCCATCCCGCCCGCGATCTTAGTCCCAGATGTCCTCAGGGCTGCGAACCAGCTCCATCACGCGGCCCGGATCGGCCGGCCGGAACCCGAACCGCTCGTAGAGCGAGTGCGCGTCGGCCGTCGCGAGCACGATGCGGCGCGCGGCGGTCAGGTCGGGGTGCGCGAGGACCGTCTCCACCAGCCACTTGCCCAGCCCGCGGCCGCGGTGCGGCTCGAGCACGAAGACGTCGGCGAGGTAGGCGAACTGCGCCCCGTCGGTCACCGCGCGGGCGAAACCGGCCTGCGACCCGTCCGGGGCGTAGAGGCCGAAGCACAGCGAGCGCTCGATCGAGCGGTCGACCACGTCGAACGGCACGCCCGGCGACCAGTACGAGTCGGTGAGAAACGCGTGGACCCGGCGCCGGTCGAGCCGCCCGCTGTCGGTTGAGATGGCGTAGCCGTGCACTACTCGCGGACGATCAGGAACACGCCCGCGGCCAGGAGCAGGACGCCCGCCACGCGCGCGGCCGTCACCTGCTTCTCCGGCAGCCCGAGGATGCCGAGCCGGTCGATCAGTACGGAGGTCGAGAGCTGCCCGGCGATCGTGGCGGCGGTCACGCCACCCGCCCCGAGGGTCCGGACGCTCACGAGCACGGTGGTCACGTAAGCCGCCCCCAGCGCGCCGCCCGTGAAGTAGTACCAGGGGAGCTTCGCGGCCTCGGACAGGTTCGCGCCCTTGCCGCTGATCGTCGTTATCGCGATCAGGATCGCCGTCCCGATCAGGAACGAGATCGACGCAGCCGCGAACGTTCCCGCCGCCTTGCCGAGCTTCGAGTTGATCGGCGCCTGCATCGCGACCAGACCGCCGGCGCACGCGGTCAGCGCGATCGCCACGCCGGGCTTCACTTCGCGGCCAGCCAGTTGTCGCCGGAGCCGACGTCGACCGCCAGCGGCGGATCGAGCTCGCAGGCCTCGACCATCTCGCGTACCACGATCTCCGACGCCGCCTGGACCTCGGACACGGGCGCCTCGAACAGCAGCTCGTCGTGGATCTGGAGCACGAGCCGGGTCGACAGTCCCGCGTCGCGCAGCGCGTCGTGGGCGCGGACCATCGCGACCTTGATGATGTCGGCGGCGGTGCCCTGGATCGGCGTGTTCACCGCGAGCCGCTCGCCCAGAGAGCGCGTGCCCCACTTGCGCGACCGCAGCTCCGGGATCCGCCGGCGCCGCCCGAACAGCGTCGTCACGTAGCCGTCCTCCGTCGCGCGCTCGATCGTGGTCTCGATGAACTCGCGGACCTTCGGGAACCGGCCCAGGTAGCGGTCGATGAACTCGCCGGCCTCGTCCTTCGGGATGTCGAGCCGGTCCGCCAGCCCGAACGCCGACAGGCCGTAGACGATGCCGAAGTTGATCATCTTCGCCTTCGACCGCAGACCGGGATCGATGTCCGCCGGCGTGACGCCGAACATCTCGGCGGCCGTGGCCGCGTGCACGTCCTCGCCGCGGGCGAAGATCTCCTTCAGGACCTCCTCGCCGGACAGGTGGGCCAGGATCCTCAGCTCGACCTGCGAGTAGTCGGCGGAGATCAGCTTCATGCCCTCCTCGGCCACGAAGCAGGCGCGGATCTCGCGCCCCAGCTCGGTCCGGATCGGGATGTTCTGGAGGTTCGGGTCGGTGCTGGAGAGGCGGCCCGTCGTGGTGGCGGTCTGGTTGAAGGTCGTGTGGAGGCGACTCCCCTCGTCGACGAGCTCGGGCAGCGCGTCCATGTATGTGCTCTTGAGCTTGGTCAGCTCGCGCCAGGTCTCGATCTTCTCGACGATCGGGTGCTCACCGCGAATCGCCTGCAGCACCCGCGCGTCGGTCGAGAAGCCCGTCTTGCCGCGACGCTTCCTGGAGAGCCCCAGCTTGGTGAACAGGATCTCGCCGAGCTGCTGCGGCGAGCCGATCGTGAACTCCTCGCCCGCGAGCTCCCAGATCTCGCGCTCGAGCTCGGCCACCCTCGCCTCGACCTTGGCCGAGATCTCCGCGAGCAGCTCGGTGTCGAGCTTGACGCCCGTCCGCTCCATCTCGATCAGCACCTCGACGAGCGGCAGCTCGACGTCGTCGAAGAGCTGCTTGAGGCCGACCTCCTCGAGCTCGCCCACCTGGAGCTCCGCGAGGGCGTGGGTGACGACGGCCTGCTCGGCGAGGCCGTTGCCGCCCTCGATCCGCGCGCCGATCCCCTCCCGGTCGGCGAGCTCGCGCAGCGGGTAGGCCCGTCCCGCCGGGTCGAGCAGGTAGGCCGCGACGAGCGTGTCGTGCGCGAGCGGCGGCGCCTCGCAGGGCGCCTCGGACGCTGCGAGCGTCTTCCAGTCGTGTGCAACAAGTGGCCTGGCCCCCCATGCAAGTGCCAGCGCTGACAGCGTCTCTGTCTCGCCCGTCAGGACGTCGCCCCCGGCGTAGGCCGCGAAGCGGAGCGGCGGCTCCGGGCCCAGGGCGAGCTCGTCGTCGGGCCTCGGCGGGCGCTCGGCGGCGAGCGCCGCTCGGCCGGGCTCGAGCCCCGACAGGTCGGTGCCCGATACGGCCACGGCCGTGGCCTCGATCGCCCGCTCGTGCCGCTCGCGCGGGGCCGCGTCGTCCTCGCCCAACGCCTCCTCGAGCCGCTCGAGGGGCGCGCGCAGCTCGAACTCGCGGAAGAACTCGCGCAGCCGCGAGCGGTCCGGCGGCTGGGCGAAGAACTCGTCGAGGTCGATGTCCACCGCCACGTCGCGCACCGCCGTGGCGAGCTGCTTCGAGACGCGCGCGTCCTCGGCGTGGTTCGTCAGGTTCTCCTTGCGCTTCGCGCCTGAGATCTCGTCGACCGACTCGAGCACCTTCTCGAGCGTGCCGAAGCGCTGAAGCAGCTCGGAGGCGGTCTTGTCGCCGATCCCCGGGACGCCGGGGATGTTGTCCGAGGTGTCGCCCTTGAGCCCGTAGAAGTCCGGGATCAGCTCCGGCGGTATGCCGTAGCGCTCGATCACCGCGTCGCGGTCGTAGATCTTCGTCTCGGTGATCCCGCGGCTGGTCGCCATCACGCGCACGCCGTCCTCGATCAGCTGGAAGCTGTCGCGGTCGCCCGTGACGACCATGACCTCGATCCCCTGCTCGCGCGCCTGCCTCGCGAGCGTCGCGATCACGTCGTCCGCCTCGTAGCCCGGCACCTTGACGTTGCGGTAGCCGAACGCGTCCACGAGCGGCTCCATCTGCGGCCACTGCTCGGTGAGCAGGTCGGGCCGCGCCTTGCGGTCGGCCTTGTAGTCGGCGGAGATCTCCTTGCGGCCCGAGGCGCCCGCGTCCCAGACCACCAGCGTGGTCTTCGGCCCGTATTCGGTGAGGATCTTCACGAGCATCGAGGCGAAGCCGAAGATCGCGTTGGTGGGCACGCCCTTCGAGGTCGCGATCGTCTCCGGGAGCGCGTAGAACGCGCGGTAGACGAGGCTGTTCCCGTCGATCAGGAACAGCTCACGGGTGTCGGCGGCGGCCACCGCCGGATCATAGGCACGCGCGCCCGGCGGATCGGCGAGGAAAGCCGGTCGTCGGGCCGAATTCCCCGCATATCCCGCTCTGTAGGATCGGCACCCAACGATGTCCTCGCCGAGCGCCCAGTTCTCGCTGACCCTACGCGTCGAGTTCGACCGGCGTCCCGGCATGCTCGGGCTCGTGGCGACGGCGATCGGCGACGCGGGCGGCTCGATCGGCGACATCGAGACGGTCGAGCTGGGCGACGTCAACGCGGTGCGCGAGATCACCGTGGACGCGACGGACGCCGAGCACGGCGGGGCGATCGCGGCGGCGGTCGACGCCATCGAGGGCGCGAGCCTGCTCGAGACGACCGACCGCACGTTCGAGCTCCATCGCGGCGGCAAGCTGTTCACGGGGCTCAAGACCGGCATCCGCACGCGCGACGACCTGTCGATGGCCTACACGCCGGGCGTTGCGCGCGTCTGCAGCGCGATCGAGGCCGACCCCGAGAAGGCGTTCGAGTTCACGATCAAGCGCAACACGGTCGCCGTCGTGACCGACGGGACCGCGGTGCTCGGGCTCGGCGACATCGGGCCGGAGGCGGCGCTGCCGGTGATGGAGGGCAAGGCCGTCCTGTTCAAGGAGTTCGCGGACGTCGACGCGTTCCCGATCTGCCTCGACACCAAGGACACCGACGAGATCGTGCGCACGGTCAAGCTCCTGGCGCCCTGCTTCGGCGGGATCAACCTCGAGGACATCAGCTCCCCGCGCTGCTTCGAGATCGAGAGCCGGCTGATCGAGGAGCTCGACATCCCGGTCTTCCATGACGACCAGCACGGCACCGCGATCGTCGTGCTCGCGGCGCTGCTCAACGCCTGCCGGCTGACGGAGCGCAGCATCGAGGACGTGAAGGTGGCGATGGTCGGCGCCGGCGCGGCGGGCGTCGCGGTAGCGAAGATCCTGATGAGCGAGGGCGTGACGCAGATCGTCGCCTGCGACCGCCAGGGCGCCATCCACTCAGCGCGCGACGACTACCTGAGCGGCTCGATGAACGCGCCGAAGGTCTGGCTCGCCGAGAACGCCAACCTCCAGCAGCAGGAGGGCACGATCGCCGACGCGCTGGACGGCGCGGACGTCTTCATCGGGCTGTCGGGGCCCGGAGTGGTCCAGGCCGAGGACCTCGGCCGTATGGCTCCCGACGCGATCGTGTTCGCCATGGCAAACCCCAACCCCGAGGTCCGGCCCGAGGAGGCCGCCGACTACGTGCGCGTGATGGCCACGGGGCGCTCGGACTACCCGAACCAGATCAACAACGTCCTCGCGTTTCCCGGCGTCTTTCGCGGCGCGCTCGACGTGCGCGCGTCGGCGATCAACGAGGAGATGAAGCTCGCCGCTGCGCGCGCGATCGCGGGCGTCATCGGCGACGACGAGCTCCACGCCGAGTACATCATCCCGAGCGTGTTCAACCGGCGGGTCGTCGAGGCGATCGCGGCGGGCGTCGCCGACGCGGCGGTCGCGAGCGGCGTCGCGCGCCGTACGCGCGAGGTCGCCGAGCAGGACACGCCGGCGGGGATCGCGCCGCCGTCTTGAGCATCCGCTCAGCCGGGCGTGAGCCGGCGTTCAGGTTGACGGCCTACCGTTGGCGCCATGTCTCTCACGGT
>DATENL010000253.1:0-5284 GCA_035275105.1 Thermoleophilaceae bacterium | reverse complement strand
GCGCCGGCGGGGCGGGCTCGGACGGGCGCTCGGGCTCCGGCGCGCCGGCGCCGGCCTCACCCGAAGCACTCCGCGGCGACCGCACGGTGGGCGGCGGCGAGCCGACGCGAACCTCGGAAGCAAGCTTCTCGGCGCTCTCGCCGAGCGCGTCGGCGAGCGCCTGGAGCTGCTGGCGCACCTCCTGGGCGCGGTCGAGCCGCGAGACGATCGTCTCGGCTCGCTCCACGGTGGTGTCGCTCAGCTCCGAGATCCGGCGGATCCGCTCGGCCAGGTACGCGTCGGCGTCCGCCTTCGCGTCCTCGATGATCCGGCGCGCCTCCTCCTCGGCGACGCGTCGCCGCACGGCGGCCTCCTGCTCGGCCTCGTGGCGAACGGCGTTCGCCGCGGCCTCAGCCGCGCTGATGATCGAGCGGACGCGATCGCCGACCTCCGATGCCAGCTCATGCCCGCCCGCGGACTGGGGTGCCTGTTCGCGCTCGTCCAGTGTCCTCGGCTCCTCCTGGTCGCTTCCTTGCGACTCAGAGCCCAAGGTACCACCGCGATCGGCTGTTCCGAGGCGTTCGAGGGACCTGGGCGAGATCTTGCCCCGGAACCCCGCGAAACGCCCGGGGCCGCTCATCCGTCCGGGTTGTGCGCCGGCTCGGCGTCGCCGGGCACGGCCGCGGCGGTCGGATCGAGCTGTTCGGGACGGCGCGGCACCAGCACCGCCCGCTTGAAGGTGGCGACGAGCGTGCCGTCCTGCTTGTAGGCGTCGGTCTTCACCCTGACGACCCCACGGTCGGGCTTCGACGTCTCCCGAACCTCGAGCACCTCGCTCTCCACGAACAGCGTGTCCCCGTGGAACACCGGCGCGGGGTGCTTGAGCTCCTCGGTGGCGAGGTTGGCGATCGCCTTGCCGGACACGTCGCTCACGGACATGCCGAGCATGATCGAGTAGACGAGCGGCCCGACCACCACGTTCTGCCCCTGCTGGGACTGGCTCGCGTAGACGTCGTTGATGTGGAGCGGGTGGTGGTTCATCGTGAGGAGGCAGAAGAGGTGGTCGTCGGCCTCGGTGATGGTCTTCGCCGGCCAGTGCTTGTAGACGGCGCCGACCTCGAAGTCCTCCAGGTAGCGCCCGTAGGCGTGGGCGCCCGAGGCCTCGCGGGAGGCCTGGTCGGTCTGGAGCTCGTGGGTCCCGTTGTCGCTCATTAAGTCCTTCTGTCGCTTTCGAGAGATGCGTGGGCCCGACGCGTTGACGCGCGTGTCCCCCGGGGGTCCGATGTTACCCGGCGTCGAGGCGCCTGGAGAGGGCGTGCGCGCGCGTCACCGGGGCCGGAGCGCCGCCTCCCGATAGATTTCCCGCCCCATGCGGCACCCGCGCGACTTCTTCAAGCCACTCGCGATCGGCGCGCCCGAGCCCGTCCGCGAGATCCCGTTCAGGCCCTCGCGGATGATCCACTTCCTCGACGCGAGCAACGAGAAGATGGTCTCGAAGGTCCCCGACATGGCCAAGCAGACCGACATCCTGCTCGGCAACCTCGAGGACGCCATCCCGGCCGACCGCAAGGAGGCCGCGCGCGAGGGTCTGATCCGCGTCGCCAAGGAGGTCGACCTCGGCGAGACGTCGCTCTGGACGCGGATCAACAGCCTCGAGAGCCCGTGGGTGCTCGACGACCTGACCCAGCTCGTCACCGAGATCGGCGACAAGCTCGAGGTGGTCATGGTGCCCAAGGTCGAGGGCGCCTGGGACATCCACTACGTGGACCGCCTGCTGGCCCAGCTCGAGGCGAAGGCCGGGCTGGAGCGGCCGCTGCTCGTGCACGCGATCCTCGAGACGTCGGTCGGCGTGGTGAACCTGGAGGAGATCGCGAACGCGTCGCCGCGGATGCAGGGCATGAGCTTCGGCCCCGCCGACCTGGCGGCCTTCCGGCGGATGAAGACGACGCGCGTCGGCGGCGGTCACCCCGCCTACCGGGTGGTCGAGGACCCCGATCCGGACGATCCCGAGGCGCCGCGCGCGACCGCACAGCAGGACCCGTGGCACTACTCGATCGCGCGCATGGTCGACGCCTGCACGTCGGCCGGGATCCTGCCCTTCTACGGGCCGTACGGCGACATCAAGGACACGCTGGGCTGCGAGACGCAGTTCCGCGCCGCGTTCCTGCTCGGCTGCGTGGGCGCGTGGTCGCTGCACCCTGTGCAGATCGAGATCGCGAAGAAGGTCTTCAGCCCGCCGGCCGACGAGGTCAAGTTCGCGAAGAAGGTGCTGGAGGCGATCCCCGACGGCCGCGGCGTGCACATGATCGACGGCAAGATGCAGGACGACGCGACCTGGAAGCAGTGCAAGGTGATGGTCTCGCTGGCCGAGATGCTCGCCGAGAAGGATCCCGAGCTGCGCGAGGCGTACGAGCTGTAGGACCCGAGCAACGACGCCTCCTCCACGCGATCGCCCGCAGCCTGCCGTGGGCGATCGCGGCCGTCGTCGTCACGGTTGCCCTCTGCGTCGCGCTGGGCGTCCCGCGCCTGGCGACCTCGATCGCGGTCCCCCTCGTCGCCCTCGCCGTACCGCTGGCCTACGCGCGCGAGCCGCTCCGCGCGGTTCGCGGCTCCGCCTCGAGGCCGGCGCTGGCGGTCGCGGCCGTTCACGTGGCCCTGCCGCTCGTCGCCGTCCCGCTGGCCATCGAGGGACTTCGCTCGCACGACGACGCCCTGGCGATCGTCGGCACAGCGCTGCTCGCGTGCGTGGTCGTCAACTCCGCGATCGTCCTGCCCTGGGTCACCGCGCGGCGCCAGCGGCGGCGGCGCGCTCGATAGGGTTCCGCGCCGCCGATGAGGTTCTACGAGTACGAGTCGCGCCAGATCCTCGCCCGCGAGGGGATCCCGCTGTCGAAGCACGGCTTCGCCACCGACGCCGAGCAGGCGAAGGCGATCGCCGCCGACATCGGCGGGCCGGTGGTCATCAAGTCGCAGGTGCTGACCGGCGGCCGCATGAAGGCGGGCGGCGTGAAGTTCGCCGACACCCCGGAGGAGGCCGAGGCGCACGCCCGCGACATCCTCGCCCTCGAGATCAACGGGCACATGCCGCGCGGCGTGCTGGTGGACTCCAAGGCGCCGATCAAGCAGGAGTACTACGCCGGCGTCATCTACGACGGCGTCCGCAAGCTCCCGACGTTCGTCTTCAGCGACATGGGCGGGATCGACATCGAGGAGGTCGCGGAGACCAACCCCGAGCGGATCGGCCGCCAGCACTTCTCGACGCTCCTCCCGAACATGGACTTCCGCGCGAAGGACGCGGTCGCCCAGGTCGGCATCACCGGCTCGGAGCTCAACCGCCTCACCCCCATCCTCTCCCGGCTCGCGCAGCTCTTCCTCAAGTACGACATGACGCTCGCGGAGATCAACCCGCTGGCGCAGCTCGAGGACGGCACGTTCGTGGCCGTGGACGCGCACATGGACATGGAGAACGAGGGCCGCGTGCGCCAGAAGGAGCTGCTGAAGGAGCTCGGCGTGGGCGACGAGGAGACGCGCGAGGCGCGCGAGCCCACCGAGTTCGAGATCCAGGGCGAGCAGATCGATTCGGTCGACCACCGCGGCGTGGCCGGGAACGTGACCGAGTTCGACGGCGACCTGGGGCTGGTGATCGGCGCCGGCGGCGGCTCGCTCACGCTCTTCGACGCCGTCCGGCGCCACGGCGGCCGGCCGGCCAACTACTGCGAGATCGGCGGCAACCCGAGCGTCTCGAAGGCCAAGAACCTGACCAAGCTCGTCCTCCAGAAGCCGGGCGTGGACAAGATCGCCGTGATGATGAGCATCGTCTCCAACACGCGCGTGGACATCGTGGCCCGCGGCGTGGTCAAGGCGTGCCTCGAGCTGGGCTACGACCCGGCCGAGAAGGTCGCGGTCTTCCGCATCCCCGGCGCGTGGGAGGAGGAGGGCTTCAAGATCCTCGAGAAGTACGGCGTCGAGTACTACGACCGCAGCGTGTCCATGCACGAGGCCGCGAAGCGGGCCGTCGAGAAGGTGAGCGAAGCGGCGTGAACCACCTGATCGACGAGGACACGACGTTCATCGTGCAGGGCATCACCGGCCGCGAGGCCGTGAACCTGACGCGCGAGTGCCTCGACTACGGGTCGAAGGTGGTCGGCGGCGTGACCCCTGGCCGCAGGGGCCGCGAGGTGCACGGCGTGCCGGTGTTCGACTCCGTGGCCCAGCTCGTGGACGAGCTCGGCGAGGTGCCGCACGGGTCGGTCGTCACCGTCCCGCCGGCGTTCACGCGCGACGCGGTCTTCGAGGCGATCGAGGCGGGCGTCCAGCTGATCGTGATCGTCACCGAGCGGATCCCGCGCCAGGACGTGGCGCAGATGGTCGAGCTCGCCGGGCTGCGCGGGGCGCGGATAATCGGCCCCAACTGCCTCGGCATCATCCGCCCGGGCGTGGCGAAGATGGGCGGCATCGGCGGGCCCGCGCGGGACGCCGAGAAGGCGTACAAGCCGGGCTCGATCGGCGTCATGTCGCGCAGCGGCGGGATGACGACCGAGATCTCGTCGACGCTGAGCGCCGCCGGCCTGGGCGTCTCCACGGCGGTGTCGATCGGCGGCGACGCGATCATCGGCTCGACCTACGCCGAGCTGATGCCCGAGTTCGAAGCCGATGAGGAGACCAAGGCGATCGTGATCTACACCGAGCCGGGCGGGCGGATGGAGGCCCAGCTGGCCGAGTGGGTCGCCGCGAACCAGGGAGCGAAGCGACCGGTCGGCGCCGCAGGCGCCGCGCGCCTGCCGATCGTCGCCTTCATGGCGGGGAAGTTCATGGATGACGAGGAGATGAAGGGCATGAGCTTCGGCCACGCCGGCACGATCGTCGAGGGGGCGGAGGACACCGCGACCGAGAAGATCGCCCGGCTCGAGGCGGCGGGGATCTCCGTCGTCGAGCGCATCGACGAGATCCCCGACGCGGTCAAGGCGAAGCTCGAGGGGGTAGCCGCGTGAGCGCCCGCGAGAGCGACGTCTTCATCGAGGTCGAGGTCGACGACCCGCTCGCCTCGGACCCGGAGTTGGCGGCGAAGCTCGAGGAGGTCTGCCCGGTCGACATCTTCAGCGACGCCGGTGGCGCGGTCGAGGTCGTCCGCGAGAACGTCGACGAGTGCGTCCTCTGCCGCCTCTGCATCGAGGCCGCCCCGGCGGGCTCGGTGCACGTGCGCAGGCTCTACGACGGCGGCGCCGAGCTCACCTAGCCTGCCGCGCCTCGCTCGGGCTCTGCGGCAGACTTCGCCGCCGTGAACCTGGTCGAGGACCTGCTCGAG
>DATENL010000252.1:0-3847 GCA_035275105.1 Thermoleophilaceae bacterium | reverse complement strand
AGGTGATGGAGCTGGGGCGCCAGACGCTCGCCGGCCGCGACCTCGAGCCGGCGCTGCGGCTCCTGCGCGAGCTGCTGGCCGACACGCCCTACGGCGAGCTCATCGCGCGCCGGCGGGAGCTGTTGGGCGACGGGCGCGGGTAGCCGCGCGCGGCGCTCCGCTCCAGCCGGCGCCTGCTCCGCCACGCGGTCCGTCCGCCATAACGGCCAAACCGGCGTCGAGTTGTCACTTAAGCCGCCTAGGCAAGTAGCCGTTCTTTGTATAAGCCGGGACGCGCTCGATGAGCGCCCGGCCCCACGTTTCCGAGCGGGAAGCACGGTGGCGCGAGCTAGAAGAAGCGCTCGAACGTCTTGATCTGGGAGGTGACGTACATCGTGGCGCTATGCAGCGTCGGGAGCGCGAGGTAACCCCCCTCCAGGGCTATATCGAGCGACGCTGGGCCATCCATCTCCACATGCGGGTTCGGTCCCGCTGGCTTGATCCGCAACCACACGACTGGTGCGTTGTCTTTGAAAGCGCCCATCGGATGGGCTTTCCAGCCGTCCGACTCTCCGGCGTCGGCGTTTGGTTTGAAGCGGACGTTGGTCACATCGAGCATCCCAATCGATGCTTGCGTCCGAGCGACATCGCGGTGCTTGTCCGCGTTCCAAAGGTCGTGCAGCGTGTAGATCAGGTTGCGGCGTCCGCCGTTCCGTCGGCGGTATGGCTGCAACCGGCCGATCTCTGCGGCGGCACGCCGGTCAACGCCTCGCAGCTTGTCGTTGACGGTGTGCTTCCGAAATCCGCCTGGCGGACACTTGAGGAAAATCGGAAAGCCGGTGTTGTCGTGCGGCCTCCGACCGTTAGCGAGGACGAGCTGGTAGACCAGATGGTCCAGCGACGAGCGCAGGTTGTGGACCACATCGCCAATGAGCACGCCGATGCGAGGCGGGGCGGGCGGAAACCGGACGCGGAAGACGTAGTTGTACCCGTCCTTCGCGTTGCGCTTGAACTTTCCGACAAAGCGATAGGGGTTCGTGTCGAGGAATCGTCCGGCCTCCACTTTGAGCAAATCCAGATGCTCGCCTGCGCGCCGGCACTTTTCGAGGCACCCATCAAGTGATGGCTGGTCCACGCGTTACGCTCCCTCCATGGCCGACAAGCGGGAGCCTGAGCAGAAGCTGCCCAAGACGGGTGCCGAGATCCCGCTGCCGAAGCGCGACGACGTGATGCGCGACCTTCGCAAGGGCGCTCGCGTCCGCCCCACGCCGCGCCGCCCTAAGAAGTAGCGAGCGCGCGAGCGCCGACCTGAGCAGGGCCAGCGCTCGCGTCCCGTCATGCCGTGGGTGGCTCCCACTGGACGTTGATGTCCTTGACGACGTAGTGGTGGTTCGGTGGCGCGGGTGGGAAAGGTTCTCCCGCCTCGCAGTGAACCTCGCCAACCATGATCCCGGCGTGTGGTCCGATGACCACGTAATCGGTCGTCCAGGGGACTCGCTCCCCTGGGTGGTAAGCAGCCATGACGGCTACCTCCTATCCGTCGTACGTCCCGACCGCGCGGCCTTGGCAGATCGCGCAAGCGGGCTTGAGCCGAAGTCTACGTGCTCTCCGAGGCGTCCCCTGATCGGCTATGGTTCGGCAGAGCGTCGTACTTGGTTCGCCCCCCGCCTTGGCAAAGGCTTCTTTCGGGGGGCGTTCCGCTTCTACGACGCGGCGCGACGAAGCAGCGACTCGAACTGCGAGCGCCCGTCATTGCGGTGGTTGTACCGCCACGCGTATTCGTTCAGGTACGCCGGGAGCCAGCGGGTGGAGACGGAGTGATACGTCCCGGCGATCCCGCGCTTGAGGTTCGAGAAGAACCCTTCGATGGTCTGCGTGTGAACGTCTCCGCTCACGTAGACGTTCTCCGAGTGCCGGATGCGGCGGTGGGAGTAGCCGCGCCCGTCGATGCCCGCGTAGGGCGACCAGTCGTCGGTGAATACGGTGGACCCGGGCAGGACGTGCTGCACGATCTCGCCGTGGAGGGTGGTCCGACCCCTGCTCGGCACGACCGACGCGCGCACGCGCCCGCCACGCTCCACCATGGCGAAGACCGTCTTCTTCTTCCGCTGCTTCCACGACCCACCCGCAGAACTGAGGTCGCGGCCTTCCTCCCGGGCGATGCGGGCGATCTCGCCCTGACGGGGCTTCCCACCCCACGCCGTTTCATCGGCCTCTACGTCACCCGAAAGCGGCCCGTCGCCGTCCTGCGACATGAGGTCGTCACGGATGCGGTTGAGCATTCGCCAAGCGGTCTTGTAGTTGACGCCGATCTCGCGTTCGAGCGTCTTGGCCGAGAGGCCGCAGCGAGTGCTCGTCATCAGGTAGAAGGCGTAGAACCAAAGGTGCAGGGACGTGGACGACTTGTGGAAGATCGTCCCGGCCGTGGGGTGGATGTGATGGCCGCAGCCCGTGCATGTCCACGACTGGCGACGCTGCGAGGTCGCGTAGCGCTTGAAGGCGCGGCGCGTCTGGCACTTCGGGCAGTCGGCGTGGGTTCCGTCCTCGGAGAACCGCTCGCGCCACAGCCATTCGAGGCAGGACGCGTCGTCGGGGAACTCCCGCATGAACTCCATGAGCGAGATGCGCGAGTCGGACGAATCGCACCGCTTCAGGTTGTTCCGGTCTACCGCAGCCATGGACACCACTGTATAAGCAGCATCGGACGGAAACCCGCACTGCGCTGCGGTCCGGCCGCCAAATCCCCGGTCCGTACAACACGGTTATGACAGCGCAGATCGCCATCAACCGCTTGGTGTCAATCAGCCACACGCGGCGGACTATCGATCCGCTGCGATTTTGGGTCAGGCCGCTTCGGTCGGCACGCTGCACGGACCCGTATATCGGACACGCGCGAAATCTTGGGGCGAGCTTCTACAGAGAACGGATACTTGCCAAGCCGCCTATAGCCGGCTTGAGTGACAACTCACTGCCGTCAGCCGCCGCTTGCCGCGGCGATCGCGGCCTGCGCCGCGCGGCTCCGCCGCTCCACCTGCGCCGGCGGCGCCTTCGCGCCGACCGCGTCCTCGAGCGCCTTCACCGACCGCTCGACCGCCGCCGCGCGGGCGGGATCGAGCGCGCGGAGGTCGTCGCGCGCGGACGCGATCGCCTCTCGGGCACGCGCCACCGAGGCCTTCGCCGCGTCGTACTCCGTCGGCGCGACCACCCGGCCGGCCCGCACCGCGGACCCGTACTCCACGGCGGTCTGCTCCACGCCCTCTCGCGCCGGGCGGAGGTCCGTGCGGAGCTCGCCCAGCTCGTCGGCCAGGCTCGGGTCCCCCTCCGTCGCGCGACCGATGGCGAACCCGGCGAGCAGGCCGATTACCAGGGCGCCGGCGGAGGCGAGCGCGACCGTCCGCGCGCTCATCCGGCCCGCCTGGCGGTAGAGGCTCACTCCAGGATCACGGCGACGGCGGAGCCGTCCTCGCCGTCGACGAGGGCGGCGGCGGCGCCGAGCACGTCGTCGGGACGGCGCGCGTCCGAGAGGTCGAGCAGGCGCGAGCCGCACAGGACGGCCACGCGCGGCAGGATCGTCGCCACTCCCAGCCGCAGGGTCGCGGCCTCGAGCGCCTCGGCAAGCGGCGGGAGCAGCTCGTCGGCGTCGCGCGCGATGACCCGCTTCGCGGTCTCCGCCATGGCGACGCTCCCGTGGCTGTCCACGATCGCGACGCCGCCCGACCCATTTTCGCTGAACACGCGGTAGAAGTCGTTTCGGGCGATCTCGCCGAGCCGGCCGGGCTCGAGCCGCAGGGCGGCCGACGCGGCGCGAAGCTGCTCGCGCTCGCCGGCGGTACGGCGCTCGGCGGCGCCCGTCTCGAGCGCCACGGCG
>DATENL010000251.1:0-7018 GCA_035275105.1 Thermoleophilaceae bacterium | reverse complement strand
GGCGCGGCCGGCGGCGCGCTGCTGTCGCAGGAGGTCGTCGAGCGCGGCCCGCGCGGCCACGTCGGGCCGGCGGGCCCGAAGGGCGATACGGGGAACGCGGGCGTGTTCGACACCCAGGACATCCTGAATGCGATCGACGCGGACCCGAAGCGCGTCGCCGAGGCGATCCAGAACGACATCGACGCCAAGGTCATCCAGCCGCAGCTGCGCCCCGACCCCCAGGACGTCCGGGACGACGTCAGGGACCTGTGCCACCAGCTCGAGGAGACCGAGGCGCTCAGGGACGCCGCGATCGGGTGCCCGTAGGCGCGCCGCGCGCGCCGGCGGTCACTCGTACAGCGTGAACGTCGCCAGCATCACGTAGAGCGCGATCAGCGCCCAGCCCTCGAAGGCCTGGGCCTCGCCGTCGCCCGTGATCTGCCATACGGCGAGCGCCGTCAGGAACAGCGCCCCGACGTAGATAGGCGCGAGCTGGAAGGTGAGCGTGTGGGTGAACGCGAGCGACACCAGCACCAGCGCCGGGAACAGGAACGCCGCGATCTGGGCGACGGAGTTCTTCACGACCGACACCGCGAGCTCGTACTTGCGCTTGCGCGCGAGCACGATCGCGGCGAAGTGCTCGACCGCGTTGCCGGCGATCGCGACGATCACGAGCCCCGCGAACGCCTTCGAGATCCCGAGGTCCTCGATCGCGGGGTCCAGTGCGTGGATGAACCAGTCCGAGACGAACGCGGCGCCCACCCCGGCCACCGCCAGGATCGCGATCGCGGCGCGCAGCGGCACGGTCGCCTGGTGGCCCGACCCCTCTCCCCCGGCGCCGCTCCGGATGTATCCCCACGCCCAGGTTGCGTAGACGACGAGGATGCAGACGGCGGCGATCGCGCTGATCGTCTTGATGTCGTCGCTCGCCTTGTCGGCCGAGCCCACCGACAGCCCGGTGATCACGATGATGAAGATCGCGACCATCAGCAGGGTCGCGGTGTCGGCCGGGAGCCGGGTGCCGAACCGCATGCAGCCGTCGTCCGAGCTGCGCACGCCAACGACGATCGTCAGGCCGAGGACCAGGAGCGCGTTCGCGAACAGCGACCCGATGATCGACGTCTGCGCGACCACGGTCTCGCCCGCCGACAGCGCAAACAGCACGATGAAGAACTCGGGCAGGTTGCCGAGGGTGGACTGGAGGAAGCCCGTCACGGCGGCCGAGTAGTGGGCGCCGACCTCCTCGGTCCCGAACGAGACCAGCCAGGCCAGCCCGGCGAGCGCGATCGCGGCGACGGTGAACGAGAGGACCCCCGGGTCCGTCGCGTACCGGAGGACCCCCGCGACGACGGTCGCGACGACCACCGCCGCGGCGAGCGCGCGCTGGCGGCCGCTCACCCGTTGCCGACCCGAACGCCGGTCTCGCGCGCCAGCTCGCGCCGCGCGTCCTCGGCCGCCCGGAGGTCGGTCACCATCCTCTGCGTGGCCGCGCGCGTGCCCGGGGTGTCGTGCACGGTCGCCGCGTGGGCGATGTCGCGCAGGTCCGCCGTCAGCTTGGCCAGGGCGGTCGAGAGGGCGTCCGTCTTCCCCCGGAGCTCCTCCGGCGGCTTGAGCGTGTCCAGCCGCCGCCTGGTCTCGTCGAGCTGGGTCGCGAACCCGGAGAACTCGCCGGCCAGCATCGCGTCGGAGCCCGGCGGCGCCTGGCTGATCGAGCTGCGAAGCACGAGCAGCTGGTCGTTGACGGGACCGAACTTGTCGCCGAAGGCCTCGTTCTCGTCAGAGCCACCGCAGCCGGCGAGGAGGGCGCAGGTGAGCAGCGCCGGGAGGATCGCGCGTATGGGTCTCATGGCGAGCGGGCGACTCTACAGCCGATGAACGACCGCGTCCTCCACGCTTCATAAAGTAAAGTAAAGGGCCGTGAGGATCTTCGTACGGCTGCTGGGCTTCCTGCGCCCCTACCGCCGCGGTGTGGCCGTGTCGTTCGCGCTGGCCGCGGTGGCGATGGGCGCCGGCGTGCTGATCCCGTTCCTGGTCGGGCGCACGGTCGACCGCATCCGCCAGGGCGACGACAACCTCTGGCCGCTCGTCGGGGCGATCGTCGCGGCGGGGATCCTGCGGCTTGCGTTCAGCGTCTCGCGGCGGCTCGTGGCCGGACGCGTGTCGCTCGGCGTCGAGTACGACCTGCGCAACCGCATGTACGCGCACCTCCAGTCGCTCGAGGTCGCGTTCTTCGACGAGCAGCAGACCGGCCAGCTCATGTCGCGCGCGACCGTCGACCTCCAGGCGGTGCGCTTCTTCCTCGGCTACGGGCTGATCTTCATCGCCCAGTCGGCGATCACGATCCTCGTGGCCGCCGGCGTGATGCTGGCCGTGAACCCGGGTCTCGCCGCGATCGCGCTCTTCCCGACGCCGTTCGTCCTCTGGGCGGCCTACCGCTACGGCACGCGCAACCGGCCCGCGAGCCAGGAGGTGCAGCAGCGGATCGCCGAGCTGACCGCCGAGGCCGAGGAGAGCATCTCCGGAGTGCGCCTCGTGAAGGCGTTCGCCCGCGAGGAGCGCCAGCTCGCGCGCTTCAGCCGCGCCACCCGGCGCGTGTTCGACCAGTCGATGGTCTCGACCCGGCTGCGGGCGTTCTACAACCCGTTCATCGGCTTCCTGCCGCAGCTCGGCCTCGCCGCCGTCCTGCTCGTCGGCGGGCGCCAGGCCGTGCACGGCACGATCACGGTCGGCGAGTTCGTCGCGTTCTACGGCTACGTGACCCTGCTCGCCGCGCCGGTGCGGATGCTCGGCGTGGCGCTCGGGATGTCGCAACGCGCGGTGGCCTCCGGCGCGCGGGTGTTCGAGATCCTCGACCGCAAGCCGCGGATGACGTCGCCGCCCGGGGCGCCGCCGCTCCCGGCCGGTGACGGTCGCGTCGAGCTCCGCGGCGTGTCGTTCGCCTACGAGACCGGGGAGCCGGTGCTGCGCGAGATCGACCTCGACGTGGAGGCGGGGCGCACCATTGCGATCGTCGGGCCGACGGGGTCGGGCAAGACGACGCTCGTGGCCCTGCTCCCACGCTTGTACGACCCGGTCGAGGGCGCTGTCTCGATCGACGGCGCCGACCTGCGCTCGGTCGACGTGACCGCGCTCCGCGAGGAGGTCGGCCTGGTGTCCGACGACCCGTTCCTGTTCTCCGACACGATCCGCGAGAACATCGCCTACGCGCGCCCCGACGCGAGCGACGAGGAGGTCGAGGCGGCGGCGCGGCGGGCGGACATCCACGACTTCATCGCGGGGCTGCCGGACGGCTACGAGACGCTCGTGGGCGAGCGGGGGATGACGCTGTCCGGCGGTCAGCGCCAGCGCGTGGCGATCGCGCGGGCTCTGATCAAGGACCCGCGCGTGCTGGTCCTCGACGACGCGACCTCGAGCGTCGACGCGACCACCGAGGCCGAGATCCGCCGTGCGCTGCGCGAGCTGATGCGCGGCAGGACGACGTTCGTGATCGGGCACCGCCTGTCGACTGTGGCGCTGGCCGACGAGGTTGTCGTGCTCGAGGACGGACGGATCGCCGCTCGCGGCACCCACGACGAGCTGCTCGAGGAGTCGCCCCTCTACCGCGAGATCGCGGAGAAGGGCATGCCGGACCAGGTGTTCCTCACGCGCAAGCCGGTCGAGCGCGAGGTGGCGGGGCTGTGACCGCGCGCGGGCTCTGGCAGCTGATCCGCGGCGAGGAGGCGCAGCGCGCCCGCAACGTGCGCGCCGTGCTGGGACTGCTGCGGCCGTACCGGCGGCGAGTCTTCCTGATGTTCGTGGCGATGCTGCTGGCGACCGCCGCCGCGCTGGCGCCGCCATACCTCGCCGGTCGCGCGATCGACGACGGGATCCGCCACGGCGACCTGGGCGCGCTGAACGTGATCGTCGTGGTCTTCCTCTTCGCAGCGCTCGTGAACTGGGCGGCCACCTACGCGGAGACGTACCTCGTCAACTGGGTCGGCGAGCGCGCGCTCCAGGACCTGCGGCTGCGGATCTTCCGCCACCTCCAGGGGATGTCGGTGGGCTTCTACGCGCGCCGCCGGACCGGTGTCCTGATCTCGCGGATCACGAACGACGTCGAGGCGCTCAACCAGCTCGTCACCGATGGCGTCGTGACCCTCTTCTCGGCGTCCCTGACGCTGATCGGGACCGTGGTGATCCTGCTGCTGCTCGACCTCGAGCTGGCGCTGGTCACGTTCGCGGTCTTCCCGCTGCTGGCCGCCGGGAGCGTTGCGTTCCGGATCGCGTCCGCGGGCGCGTACCGGCTGACGCGCGAGACGGTGGCGTACGTGACCGCGTACCTCCAGGAGACGCTGTCGGGCGTCCGGGTCGTGCGCACGTTCGGCCAGGAGCCGCGCCACAAGCGCCGCTTCGCGAAGCTCAACGACGACAACCGCGCGGCGAACATGAAGACCGTCTACCTGAACGCCGCCTACTTCCCGAGCGTGGAGCTGCTGTCGGCGCTCGCGACCGCGGCGATCCTGCTCTACGGCGGGAACCAGGTGATCGACGGCGCGCTGACGATCGGCGTCCTGGCGTCGTTCGTGTTCTACCTCCAGTCGTTCTTCGACCCGATCCAGCAGCTGTCGCAGCTCTACACGACGTACCAGGCGGGGATGGCGGCGCTCGACAAGATCTTCGAGCTGCTCGCGGTCGAGCCCGACATGGTCGAGAAGCGGGACGCGGTCGAGCTCCCGCCCGTGGCCGGCGAGATCCGCTTCGACGAGGTTTCGTTCAGGTACGACCCGGACGACGAGTCGACCGAGGCGCTGTCCGGGGTGTCCCTGCTGGTGCCCCCGGGGCAGACCGTGGCGCTGGTGGGCGCGACCGGGGCCGGCAAGTCGACGTTCGCCAAGCTCGTCGCGCGCTTCTACGACCCGACTCGCGGGAGCATCCTCGTCGACGGCCACGACCTGCGTGACGTGACGGAGCGGTCGCTGCGCTCACAGCTCGGGATCGTGCCGCAGGAGGGGTTCCTGTTCTCGGGCACGATCGGGGAGAACATCGCGTTCGGGCGGCCCGACGCTACGGACGAAGAGGTGCGCGACGCCGCGCGGGCGGTCGGCGCGGACGAGTTCATCGAGCGGCTTCCCGACGGCTACGACACCGCGGTCGGCGAGCGCGGCGGGCACCTGTCGGCGGGCCAGCGGCAGCTCGTCGCGTTCGCGCGGGCGGCGGTGGCGGACCCGCGGATCCTGATCCTCGACGAGGCGACCTCGAACGTGGACGTGCGCACCGAGGCGCGGATCGAGCACGGGCTGCGGCGGCTCCTGGCAGGCCGGAGCGCGATTGTGATCGCCCACCGGCTGTCGACGATCCGCGGCGCCGGCAAGATCGTCGTGCTCGACCGGGGTCGGATCGTGGAGGAGGGCACGCACGAGGAGCTCGCCGACGCGGGCGGGCCGTACGCGCGGCTGCTGCGCGACTGGGCGGAGCAGGCGGCGGCCTAGCCGGGCCCGTAGCCGTCGTTCGAGTCGTTCGAGGGGCCGATGCCGCCGGAGTCGCCCTCCGACTCCATCGACTCGTCGCCCGTGGAGTCGTCGTTGCTACCTGAGCCGGCGCCCCCCGAGTCGTCGTCGCCCGAGCCGCTGCCGCCCTTGCCGCCGTGGTCGTCCGAGTCCTTGCCCTTGTCGCCGGACTTCGACTTCCCGCCGGCGACCACGATCGTGCCGCGCATGCCCTTGCCCTTGTGGTCGTCGATCGGGCAGTACCACTCGTAGCGGCCCGGCTTCGTGAGCTTGACCTTGAGCTGGGCCGTCCCGCCGGGCTGGATCGGGTCGGTGTCCACCTCGCCGTCCGGGCCCTCGACCTCGAGGGCGTGCTCGGTCCCCCCCGCGTTCCGTACCTGGATCGTGAACTCGCCGGCGCTGGGCAGTTCGGGGTCAGCGGGCGTGAGCGAGTACTCGCGCTCCGTGACGGTGAACGTGTTCCCGGCCGGCTTCGCCGTCGTAGTCGTCGTCGGCGGCGCCGCGGCGGTGCTCGACGACGACTTCCCGTCGTCGTCGCTACCGCAGCCGGCCACGACGGCCAGCATCGAGGTGGCGGCGGCGAGCGCCAGGGCGCGCCGCCGCCGCACGGGGAGCCGGATCACTTGACGGTCAGGTCGCCCTTCATCCCGGCCTGCTCGTGCCCGTCGACCGGGCAGTAGAACTCGTACTTGCCGGGCTTGAGGTCCACGCTGACCTTGGAGACGCCGCCCTTGCCGACGGTCTCGCCGTCCTCGTCGACGCCGTTGCCCTCCACGCTGACCGCGTGCGGGACCGACGACGGGTTGTCCATCTGCAGGGTGACCTTGCCGGCCTTGGCGGTGAGCGAGTCCTTGTCGAACTTGAGCTGGCCGCTCGGATCGGCGGACAGCTTGAGGGTCTCGCCGGCGCCGGCGCCGCCGGACGGAGCCGTGCTCGTGGTCGTCTCCGTCTCGCTGGGCGGCGGCGTGCTGGCGGAGCCGCTGGTGTCGCCCTCGTCGTCGCTGCTGCCGCAGCCGGCGAAGGCGAGCGCGGCGCATGCGGCCGCGACTGGAACGACGAATGTGCGCTTCAAGATCGGTTCCTCCGTTGTTAGCGGGCGGTGACCGGCGCGGCCAACCTACCGCAGCGTCCTACGCACGGGTTCGCCGGGTGGTTCGGTCAGTACTCGATCGTGCCGGCCATCACGCGCTGGCCCGGCTGACCGGGGGCCAGGCGCTCGACGCTCAGCTTCTCGTACTCGCCGAGCCGCGCCGCCGTCGTCATGCGCACGTAGGCCCGGCCCGAGGCGCCGACCCGGAACGTCCCGGCGCTCACGCGCGTGCCGTCGGCGCCGATGCACCACAGCTCGTAGGAGATCCCGGGGGCGGGCGGCACGCCGCGGACGTACAGGTGGACCTCGGTCCCCTCGTCGCGCGTCGTGAGCTTCGCGTAGGCGCGAGCCGCGGGCGCGGCGGCCAGGCCGTGGAGCCGGGCGCCGTAGGCGTGCGAGCCCTCCTCCTCGGCCCCGTTCAGGAGCGCGCTCACCCCTAGCGTGACCAGCGCCGCCGCGGCCG
>DATENL010000250.1:0-22291 GCA_035275105.1 Thermoleophilaceae bacterium | reverse complement strand
CGTCGTCACCGGCTGCGAGGTTCGCGGCGCGAGCGCCGGCGGGCGCTCGATCGCGATCGCGACCAGCGGCGGCGAGGTCCGCGCGCGCCACGCGATCTTCTGCGCCGGCCTGTGGGCGGACCGGCTCGCCGTCGCCTGCGGAGGACGGCCGGAGCCGCGGATCGTGCCCTTCCGCGGCGCCTACCTCCGCCTGCGCCCCGAGCGGCGCCACCTGGTGAGGGCGCTCATCTACCCGGTGCCGGACGCGCGCCTGCCGTTCCTGGGCGTCCACCTGAGCCGCCTCCCGAACGGCGAGGTGACGATCGGCCCGACCGCGCTCCTGGCGACCGAGCGGATCGGGTCGACACTCGCATGGCCGGGCACGTGGCGGATGATGCGGCGCTTCTGGCGGACCGGGGCGACCGAGCTCCGCCACGCCGCGAGCCGCGCTGCGCTCGCCCGTGCCGCCGCCGTCTACGTGCCCGAGCTGCGGCCGGCCGACGTGCTCCGCGGCCCGTTCGGCGTGCGCGCCCAGGCGCTCGCGCGCGACGGCGGCCTGCTCGACGACTTCGCGTTCGAGGCGACCGACCGCGCGCTGCACGTCCGCAACGCGCCCTCCCCCGCCGCGACCTCCGCGCTCGCGATCGCACGGCACGTGGCCGACCGCGCCGAGCGGGAGCTGGCGCTGTGAGCGAGCCGCGCACCACGGTGATGATGCCGGCCTACGAGGCCGGCGCCACCATCGGGCGCTCGGTCGAGTCGGTGCTCGCGCAGACCGTGCCCGACCTCGAGCTGATCGTCGTCGACAACGCGTCGCCGACCCCCGTGCGCGAGGTCCTCGCCGACGTGCGCGACCCGCGCCTCGAGATCGTCCGGCTGCGGCGCAACCTCGGCGTCGCCGGCGGCCGCAACGCCGCCCTGCGCCGCGCCCGGGCCCCGCTCGTCTCACAGCTCGACGCCGACGACGAGTGGGAGCCCGACTACCTCGAGAACGTCCTGCCGTGCTTCGACGACCCCGGCGTCGGACTTGCGTACTCGAACACGCACATCGTCGGCCACCCGACCGGTCACGACGACTACATCGGCGACCCGTCGGTGCACCCGATGCACGACTTCCCGAAGATCGCCGAGCAGAACCCGATCCCCTGCCCGACGGCGACGATCCGCGCCGGCGCCGCCCGCGCCGTCGGCGGCTACGCGCGCTGGCAGTGGATGGTCGAGGACTACCACATGTACCTCAAGCTCGCCCGGGCGGGCTGGCGGT
This sequence comes from Thermoleophilaceae bacterium, assembly GCA_035275105.1. Lineage (GTDB taxonomy): Bacteria > Actinomycetota > Thermoleophilia > Solirubrobacterales > Thermoleophilaceae > AC-37. The sequence goes on along the minus strand of DATENL010000250.1, from coordinate 21,048 downwards.
TCGCCTACGTGCACCGGCAGCTCGCCCGCTACCGGTGGCCGTCGCCGGCCAGCGGCATGAGCGCGCGCAGGCGGGAGCACGAGCTCTGGGAGCTCGCGTGCTTCCTCAGCTTCGCGCTCCGGCATCCGCTCACGCCGGGGCCGCGCCGGCAGGTCAGAACGCGCGTGATGCGGGAGCTGCGGCGGCTACATTTCGCCGGGTGAGCGGTTCCACAGACGGCCTCCCGGCGGTCGTCGTCGATGGGGTGTCGAAGACCTTCGTGATCCCCCGCGAGCAGGTCCACACGCTCAAGGAGCGCGCCCTTCACCCGTTCAGGCGCGCCGGGCACGACCGCTTCGAGGCCCTCAAGGACGTGTCGTTCGCGGTGCCGCCGGGCGAGTTCTTCGGGATCGTCGGGCGCAACGGGTCCGGCAAGAGCACGCTGCTCAAGTGCATGGCCGGCATCTACGGCGTCGACACCGGCGCGATCTACGTGAACGGCCGGCTGTCCACGTTCATCGAGCTCGGCGTCGGCTTCAACCCCGACCTCGCGGCGCGGGACAACGTGGCGCTCAACGGGATCATGCTCGGGCTCTCGCCGCGCGACGCGCGCGAGCGCTTCGAGCGCGTGATCGAGTTCGCCGAGCTCCAGGAGTTCGTCGACCTCAAGCTCAAGAACTACTCGTCCGGCATGCACGTGCGGCTCGCGTTCTCGGTGATGATCCAGGTGGACGCCGACATCCTGCTGATCGACGAGGTGCTGGCGGTCGGCGACGCGGCGTTCCAGCAGAAGTGCTTCGACGTCTTCCACCGCATGAAGGACGAGCGCAAGACGATCCTGTTCGTCACGCACGACATGGACGCCGTGAAGCGCTTCTGCAACCGCGCGGTGCTGCTCGAGCGCGGCGAGCTGCGGATGCTCGGCAAGCCCGAGGAGGTGGCCGACAGCTACGTGGAGATCAACTTCGGCCGCGGCGTCGGGACCGACGGCGACGGCGAGCCGCGCTACGGCGACCGCTCGGCCGAGATCGTCGAGGCCTGGTTCGAGGACGACCACGGCGGGCCGCAGTCGGTGCTGCCGCAGGGCCGGACGTGCACGTTCCGGATGCGGGTGCGCTTCCACGCGCCGGCCGAGCACCCGGCGTTCGCCGTGCTGTTCGAGAGCGAGGCGCGCCACCCGCTGTTCGCGACCTCGACCGACTGGGCGAGCACGCAGACCGGCAGCTACGCAACCGGCGACGAGGCGGTGTTCTCCGTGTCGTTCGAGAACCACTTCGCGCCCGGCCGGCTCCTCGCCTCGCCGTGGGTCGTCCGGCGCGGCAGCCAGGACCTGTTCGACCGCCGGCCGCGCATGACGTCGGTGGTCGTCACCGGGACCCGCACGTCCGGCGGGCTCGTGGACCTCGAGCACGACGTCGCGCTCGAGCGCGCGGGCGAGGTCCTCAGCGCGCGGGCGACGGCCGGATGAGCGCCGAGCAGGTCGAGCTCGGCGCCTTCGGGCGCCCGATCCGCGGTCCGTCCGCGCTCGGCGGCGACTGGCGCCGCTTCCTGCACCTGGCGTGGACCCTCGCGGTGACCGACTTCAAGCTGCGCTTCTTCGGCTCGGTGCTCGGCTACCTCTGGCAGCTCCTGCGCCCGCTGATGCTGTTCGGCGTGCTGCTGCTGGTGTTCACGGTGTTCCTGCCGCTCGGGAACGACGTGCCGCACTACGACGTCTGCCTGCTCGCGGGGATCGTCGTCTTCTCGTTCTTCGCCGACGCCACGATCGGCTCCGTCGGGTCGCTCGTCGACCGCGAGAGCCTCGTGCGCAAGATCCACTTCCCGCGGATGGTGGTCCCGGTCGCCGTGGTCCTGACCGCGTACTTCAACTTCCTGCTCAACCTGATCGTGGTGCTCGTGTTCGCGCTCGCGAGCGGCGTCGCGCCGCGCGCGTCGTGGCTCGAGCTCGTCCCGCTGATGCTGATGCTCGGGGTCTTCGCGCTTGGGCTGGCGATGCTGCTGTCGTCGCTCTACGTGCGCTTCCGCGACGTGAGGCCGATCTGGGAGGTGGTCGCCCAGGCGCTCTTCTACGCGACGCCGGTGATCTACGTGATCGACGTGGTCGAGGAGCAGCACGAGGCGTGGGCCCGCCTCTTGATGTGGAACCCCCTGTCGGCCATCGTCACCCAGGTGCGGCACGCCGTCGTCTCGCCCGACATCCAGAGCGCGTCATATGCGATCGGCGGCACCGCGCGGCTCCTGATCCCGATCGGGATCGTGCTCCTCACGTTCGTGCTCGGCTTCTGGTCGTTCAACCGCGCCGCGCCGCGGATCGCCGAGCAGCTCTAGCGCGGCGGCGGCCGCTTGCACGGGGTGGTGTCCGGAACCTTCGCCGTGACACCGTCCGCGTAGGTGAACGCCCCGCTCGAGTGCCACCGCCGGCCGGCGGGGCAGCCCCGCGGGGTGATGGCCCAGCGGGCCTTCGGGGCGTAGGTGAAGTCGATCCTCCGCACCGCCGTCTTGCCGTCGGGCGGGCCGCCGGGCGTGTCGGGCGGGTTCGCCGTCCAGGTGCGCCCCTGGATCCGGAAGCGGTCGGTGGCCACCGGCTTGCCGCTCGAGGCCTCCTTGACGAGCTCGACGTTGCCGGTCGCGGTGTTGTAGATCGTCACGTCGGTCACGACGGTGCCCGCCGCGCCGGGAAGCCCGGTCATCGCCGTGAGCGTGCCCGCGCCGAGCCGGCTCGCCGGCGGGCAGGCGTCGTCGCCGTAGGCGAGCAGCTCCTGGTCGGTGGCGGCGCAGCGAGGTAGGGCGCGCGGGTCGAAGCGCGTGCCCTTCGGGGCCCTCAGCACGATCCTGCGGATGGGCGACGGCTTCCCCTGAGGATCGCGCCCCTTGTAGAGGATCTGCAGGTGGATCGCGGTGGCCCTGTTCGGCCGGGTCGCCGAGAGGTCCATCGAGAAGTCGGCGCGCGGGCGGCTGCCGGCCACCGCGGGCTGGGCGGCGATCGCCCCCAGGGTCAGCCCGATCGAGACTGCCCGGACTGCGTTGGTGACCGTTCTTCTCATGCTGCCTCCTTTTCCGTACGACGTACCGTTTAACATACGGTACGTCGTACGTCCATGCGCCGGTCACCCGCACAACCCAAGCTGTCCCGCGAGTCGATCCTCGACGCCGCGCTCGTGCTGATCGAGCGCGACGGGCTCGACGCCCTGAGCATGCGCCGGCTGGCCGCCGAGCTCGACGCCGGAACGATGAGCCTGTACGTCTACTTCGCCGACAAGGCCGAGCTGCTCGACGCGCTCGTCGACTGGGTCGCGGCCGTCGCGCCGCTGCCGGAGCTCCACGGGCCGTGGCGCGACCGGCTGACGGCGGTGATGACCCACATGTACGAGGCTCTGTCGGCGCACCCCGCGATCGCACGCCTGCGGGTGTCCCAGCCGATCGCCACCCCCGGCGCCTTCCGTTTCACTGAGGCCGCGCTGTCGGCGTTGCGCGACGCCGGATTCGACGCCGCGACCGCGGCTCGGCACTTCCGCACGCTCTTCCTCTTCACGTTCGGCGTCGCGGTCTTCGGGGCGCCGGCGAGCCCGGAGCAGCGCGGTCGCGCGGCGGGCGCGCTGGCCATGCTGCCGCGCGACGAGTATCCGACGCTCACGGGCCAGCTCGGCGAGATGCTGGAGTCGCTCGACTCGCCCGTGCAGTTCGAGCACGGTCTCGCGGTGCTGCTCGACGGCGTCGAGGCGAGCGCGCCGGCCCGCTCCCGCTAGCGGGCGGCCAGCTCCGCCGCGAGCCGCCCGTACACGACCGACGCGCGCTGGCGCTCGGCCGCGATCGCGCCCAGCGCGACCTGGATCCGGAAGGCGTCCGGGTGGCCGAGCAGGGCGGCCGCGTACTGGACGATCTCGTCGTCGGTGCTCGCGGCCAGGTGATCGACGCCCGGCAGCAGGCCGAAGGTGGTCCGGGCGCGCGGCAGGATCAGCGGACGGCGAGCGGCCAGCGCGGCGAATGCGCGCGCCGGCACGGCGTCCCCGTGCGAGTCCGGCACGTACTTCCCGTCGGCGCCGGGCGAAGGAGGGAAGGCCACGACGGCGGCGGCGAGCACGTCGGCGGCCGAGGGCGCCGCGACGGTGCCGTGGGGGATCCCGCGGTCGGCGAGCTTCGCGAGCAGCCCCGCGTGACGGTCTCCGTCCCCGGTCACGACCAGGAGCTGGCGACCCGCCGGCGCCGGCGCCTCGAAGAGGTCGTCGCGGACCGGCCACGCCGCGCGGCTCAGGAGCGCGCCGTCCTCGGTGAGGATCCCGTCCTGGCCAAGCGCGAGGACGACGTCGGCGTCCGGGACTGCCCCCGGCGCCGCGGTCACCGCCTCGCCCCACTCGAAGCCGCCGTCGAGCCCGGCCAGGCTCGCCGCGTCCGGCTCCGCGACGATCGCGAGCAGCGAGCTCACCGGTCGCCCCCGGGCAGGAGCCGCCGCACCCGGACGGCGGCCCTGTAGGCCCGCTCCGAGCGGATCTCCTCGATCTGCCGGTCCTTCGCCGCGAGGATCGCCCTGAGCTCGCCGAGCGCGTGGTTCAGCTCCTCGATGTGCTCGGTGGCGTCCGCGAAGGCGTGGCGGAACCACGCGTCCTGCCGCGCGTGCTCGCGGGTGAGCTCGAGCCGCCGCCTGGATGCGCGCGCCAGCGGGGCGAGCGCGCCCTCGGCGTCGGGCGGCGGGCGCTCGGCGATCCCCTGGACCGCCGCGGCGAACGCCTCGGCCGCGTCAGCGTGGGACGGCCAGTCGCGCGCCGATTCGCGCGCGCCGTCGGAGAGCCGTTCGAGCAGGCCCGGGTCGCGGGCGAGGCGGTCGAGCGCCCGCGCCGTCCCAGGCTCGTCGTCGAAGCCCACCACCAGCCCGTTGCGACCGTGGACGACGTGCTCGTCGTGCCCCGTGTAAGGCGTCACGACTGCGGGCGTGCCGGCGTGGGCGGCCTCGATCGGCGCGAGGCCGAGGCTCTCGACCCGCGAGAGCTTGACCACCACGTCGTGGTCGGCGTACAGCCGTGCCATGCCGTCCGCGTCGAGCCCGCCGACCACGCGCGCGGCCACCTCGCCGGCGTCCTCGGGCTGGCCGGCCACGACCGTCACCTCGGCGGGCTCGGCCATCGCACGGACCGCCCCGAGCGCCTCGTGGACGCCCTTGAACCACATCGACGGCTGGCCCTCGACGAGCACGCGCAGCGGACCCGAGCGCGGCGTGTGGGGACGCTCGAACACCTCCTTGTCGACCCCGCCGCGCACGACGTCGCAGGGCGCGTCGGGACGCAGCTCCGCCAGCAGCTCGCGGATCCAGCCGGCGACCGTGACGAACGCCACCGGCAGCGCGAGCACCTCCTCGGCCGCGAGGCGCTCGAAGTAGTGCCGCTCCTCGTAGAAGCGGCTCTCGACGCTCTGGAGGAAGAGCGCGCGGCGGCGCGCGGGCACCGCCCAGAGCTCGAGCGCCGTCGGCCACCAGGTCGCGATCGCGACGTCGTAGGGCTCGACGCCGGCCGGGACCGCGCCGGGGTCGACCAGGTCGACCTGGAAGCCGCGCTCGCGCAGCCCGTCGGCATAGGACCGGATCGTCGCCGCCCCGCCCGAGCGGCCGAGCTCCCCAGCGAGGAAGCAGACCCTCACGCGCGGACGGCCGCGGTGGCGGGCGCGACCGACTCGAAGAACCGCTCGAGGTCGTCGATGCGCCGCTCCCAGCCGAAAGCCTCCGCGGTCCGGCGCCCCTCGGCGGCGAGCCGCTCGCGGAGCTCCGCGTCGCCGAAGAGCCGCTCGAGCGCGGCCGTCACCGACGCGGGGTCGTCAGCGACCATCAGGCAGTTCTCCCCGTCGCGGCAGAAGTCGCGGTTCCCGTGGGCGTCGGTGCAGACCGCGGGCGCTCCCGCGGCCATCGCCTCCAGCAGCGGGAGGCAGAACCCCTCGTGGCGCGAGGTCTGCACGAACGCCGTCGCGCGGTTGAACAGCTCGTTGACCTCGGCGTCGCTCGGCGCCGTGAAGTAGCGCGCGCCGAGCGGCCCGGCCAGCTCGGGCTCGATGCCGAACAGCCACAGCTCGGGCCTGGGCTCGCGCATCCCGCGCCACCCCGCCGCGGTCAGGTCGAAGTTCTTGAGGTGATGGCTGCGCCCCAGCGACAGCAGCGCGCGCTCCTCGCGCGGCAGGCCGAGCTCCCGGAACGTGTCGAGGTCGATCCCCGGAGGCACCAGCGTGGGCGACAGGTTCAGCTCGCGGAGCCCGCCCGCGACCCAGTTGGACGTCGTGACGTAGCTGAACTCCTCGCGGTAGCTCCGCAGCACGCTCGCCTCGAGGTCCGGCCGGTCCGGGTAGTACGACGTCTCGATGTCCTGCACGAAGTAGACGGGCACGCCGCGGCGGACCGACGCTCCCCACACCGACCCGGCCGTGTTCCACCAGGTCGCCACCTTGATCGCGTCCACCTCCGCGAGCGCCTCCGTCAGCTCGTCGTACTCCTCGAAGCGGCGGACCGGCACGTCGAGGGCGAACCAGTCGGGGGGACCGTCGAGCGAGTAGAGCTCGCACTCGTGGCCGCGCGCGGCGAGCCGGTTCAGGTGCTCGAACACCACCCGGTGGCCCCCGCCCACGCCCGTGTCCTCGGTCACGTAGACGATCCGCAGCCGCCCCGTGGGGGTGCGGACGTCGCGCGCGTCGAACCAGTCGCCCCAGCGCTCCCAGAAGAGACGCTGGGACTCGAGCTCGCGCTCGCCCTGAGTGTCGCCCCGGGTCTTGCCCTCGTGGTGGATCAGGGTCGCGCGCGGGTCGTAGACCACCTGCATCCCCGCCTCCCACGCGCGCAGGCACCAGTCGACGTCCTCGTACGCCATTCCGTAGCGCTCGTCGAGGAGCCCGATCCGCTCGATCGCCGCGCGCTTCACGTACATGCAGGCGCCGGTGAGCGCGAGCACTGGCCCGCCGAGGTTCGCGGGCGGGTACCCCGACGGCCGGAACCGGTAGCGGTGGTCGAACCACTCCGGCGCGCCGGGGTTGCGGATCGTCCCGGCGAACTGGATCGTGCGGTCGCCGTAGAGCAGCTTCGCGCCCGCCATCGCGACGACGTCGGCCCCGTAGGCCGAGTGCTGGAGCGCCTCGAGCCAGCCCGGGAGCGCCACGACGTCGCTGTTCAGGAGCACCACGTCGTGGTCCTCGGGCGCCGCGCGGATGCCGCGGTTGACGTTCACGGCGAAGCCGCCGTTCTCGTCGGCGAGCAGCACCTCGGCCTTGCCCCGGAGCGCCTCGCGGAGCCGCTGGGCGTCGGCGGCCGGGCTCGCGTCGTCGGTCACCACGATGTGCACCCGCTTCGCGTTGCAGGTGCGCCGCACCGACCTGACCGTCTCGATCGTGGTGTCCGGCGACCCGTAGGCCGGGATCACGACGGTCACGGGACGCCAGTTCCTGCGGTACCACGCCTGCGCCCGCGCGCTGCCGGTCGGGAGCGCCCGGTCGGGGACGATCCGGCGGCCGAGCGGCGTGAGCCGCAGCGGAAACGTGACCGCGCGCAGGAAGAACTGCCGCGGCCCGCGGTACTTGATCGTCAACCAGGCGCGCCTCGGGAGGCCCCGAAAGGTCTCGGCGAGGAAGACGCGCAGCGGCTCCAGGCGCCGTCGCATCGCGCCCAGACTAGATGAACGATCCGGACTCGCGGGCCCGGAATCGATCAGCGCGAGCGGGCTTCGACGAGCGGGTGGAACTCGTCTCGCCGCTGCTCGGAGCACCAGCGCCGCACCCGCGCCGGCAGCAGCTGGGCGCGCGTGCCGGCGATGGCGCCGAGCGCGCGGACCGCGTGGAAGGTCGCCGACTCGAGCGCGACCTCGCCCTCGCCGCGGCGCGCCGCGAAGGCGCGGTCGCGCCGCACGTTGCGCCGGATCGTCCCGAGCGTGTAGCCCACGCCGATCTCCTCCACGTGCCCGTACACCTCGCGCAGCGACCGGAACTCGTCGAAGAAGCGGCGAAACCAGCCGAGGGTCGTGTACCGGTGCGAGTGCACGACGCCCGCGTCGGGCACGTAGGCCTTCGCCAGGCCGGTCGACATCAGCGCCACGGCCAGGCCATGGTCCTCCCCCGAGCCAACCGGCGGGAACGGGGCCCGCTCCCACGCCCAGCGCGCCACGCAGCCGTTGGCCGAGGTGAAGAAGGCGACGGGCCCGGGCCGGCGGTCCTCCTCGCGCAACCCGCGGTCGATCCTGATCCGCCCGTCGGGGGACAGCGACGCGAAGAACTCGGTGAGCTCGCGCGCGACCATCGCCGGGGCGTCCGGATACGGGATGTAGGGCCCGTAGGACAGCGCCACGTCGGGGTCGAGCGAGAACGCGGCGACGAGGCGCTCGAGCCACCGCTCCGTGGCGGGGACGGCGTCGTCGGTGAGGAACGCGACGTGGTCGCCCGACGAGTGCTCCATCAGCAGGTTCCGCGTGGCGCTGTGCGAGAACTCGCCCGGCGGGACGTCCACCACCCTCGCGCCCTGCTCGAGGGCGAACTCGCGCGTGCCGTCGGTCGAGCCCGAGTCCGCGACCACGAGCTCCACGTCGGCGTCGATCCTCTGACGCGCCACGGCGGGGAGGACCTCGCGGAACGAGGCGCCGCCGTTCAGGACCGGTATGGCGACGCTGACGACGGCCACGGCCTACCCCTGCCGCTTGTCCAGCTCGATCCAGTCGAGGCGCTTCCCGCACAGCGACCCGATGCGCCCGGCCGGGACGTCCTCGACGTGCCCGGTGTCGCCCTCCGGCGTCAGCACCACCGGCCCGATCACGTTCGCGTGCTTCGTGCCCGCCCGGTACCAGGCGTGGCCCGCCTGCGCGGCGTGGAAGACGGTGGTGCGCCGCTCGTACTCCGCCACGCCGAGCGGCTGCCAGCTGCCGGACGTGCCCTCGTCGTCGCTCGCGACGCCGACCCTGCCGAAGTTCGGCTGGTCGATCGGTCGCACGAAGAGCTCCACCCCGGGGCCCATCGTCCCCTGGATCCACGCGAAGTAGCGGCCCGCTGGACGCAGCTCCTTCGCCGCCGAGGCGGAGCCGCCGAAGGCGGAGATCTGGAAGCGCGGCCTGAACATCCTGATGTCGCGGAAGTCGACCCAGTTGTGCGGCTCGACCGCCACGACCGGCCTCGGCGGCCCGAACGCCACGCGCAGGGGCAGATCCAGCTTTCGCGCGGCGCCGAACACGAACCTCACGTACGGGTTGTGCGGGCGCCCGCCGCGGCAGCGCAGGGGCGCGGCGCCCAGGAAGCCGTCGCTACCCAGGGGAACGTGGAACGTCGGCGACGGCCCGATCCGCCGCCAGAGGGTGTACCGGGTCGTCTCGAACACCTTCGCGTAGTTCGATTGCGGGCGACTGCCGTAGGGGTCCTTGCGCACCAGGATGTAGTTGAAGCGCGCGAGCCGCCCGATCGTGTAGTCGTCCGGGTCCAGGCCGCGCTTCTGCGGGAAGTTGCCCTTGTGGGGGTTCGGGTTCCGGAAGCCGAAGTCCATCCACGGCTTGGAGTCGCGCAGGAGATAGGGACCGTACTCCTCGAAGTCGTTGATCAGCAGCGGTCCCTGGCCGCGGGTGCGGTCGGCGATCTGGTCGAGCTCCTCGAATCGATATCTGGGCGTCACCCAGACGCCGCTGTAGACGTAGACGTCCGAGACGATCACGCCGACGGCGAGCAGGCCGGCCGCCGCCACCCCCAGCACGCGCAGCGCGCCGCCCCGTCGCACGACGGCCGCGACGCCCGCGATCGTCGCGAGGCCGAGCGCGGGCGCGATCGCCACGTAGGTCTTCGCGTCGTAGTAGACCGACGACCGCGGCGTGACGATCAGGATCGCCCCGAAGCCGGCCAGCAGCGAGAGCGGCACGGCGAAGCGCCGGCTTCGCAGCGTCCACAGGCCGCCCACCACGCACAGCGCGATCACGAGCCAGCCCGAGACCGTCGTCAGGCCGGCCACGTCGGGGCGCGGCAGCCGGTAGTCGTGCGCGATCCAGACGTTGTAGGCCTCCCGGAACGGGATCGCGCCGAACAGGTTCGCGATCGTCTGCTGGTCCTCCAGCCCCTCCTCGGAGACCTTGAAGAAGTCCAGCGTCCGGATGACGGCGGGGAGCCCGAACACGACAGCGAGGGCGGCGGGCGCGGCGAGCGGTTTGAGCACGCTGTACGAGCGAGCACGCCACGCGCGCAGCGCGAGCACGACGAGGACCGCGAGCGCCAGCGGGCCGATCCACGCGAGCCCTCCGTAGCCGAGGTTCGCTATGCCGGCCGCCGCCGCGATCGTCGCGGGGACGAGGGAGCCCATCCGCATCTCGCCGGCGAGGGCGCGCGCCGCGGTGGCGGCCGCGGCGCAGACCGCGAGCGGCATCAGCACCTCCTTGGTGCCGCCCTGCGCCTGGAAGGCGTAGACGAGGTAGCCGACGCCGACCAGCGTGCCGCCGGCCGCCGCGAGCGCCCGCGGCAGGAGGAGGTCGCGCAGGATCGCGTAGGCCACCAGGGCGAGCATCGCCAGGACAACCGCGCCCAGCGGCGTCCAGAGGTGGAAGAGGTCGACGCCGGTCGTCACGTGGGCGAACAGCGGCCAGGCGTAGCTGCCGAGCGGGTACCCGAGCTCCAGGTCGCGGGTGGCGGCGCCGATCGCGTCGCGCAGCGGCTCGTGGCGCCTGGCGTTCTGCTTCGCGATCTGGTTGACCAGGGTGATGTGCACGGCCGGGTCGTCGTACATCACGTAGCCGAGCACCCCTGACCGGCCGCTGCCGATCAGCGGGGCGAGGGCCAGGACATACGCGACGGCGAAGACGGCGGCGGGCCAGAGCAGCGCCGGACCGGGTCTCGGGAGGCGCCCGTGGCGGCGGAGGTCGCGCACCGCGACCACGGCGCCGGCGAGCACGACGAGGCCCATCAGCGCCACGGTGAGCTTCCCGCTGACGCCCAGGCTCATCGGGGCCGTCCCGACCGCGATGCCAGTCAGGAAGCCGAGCGGAACGGTGAGCGCGCCGAGCCGGATGCCGGTCGCGCGGACGAGCAGCCACCCCAGCGCGGCCGAGGCGATCGTCACGAGCGCCGGGACGAGCACCCAGGCCTCGAGCACCGTGAGCGGCGAGGTGAAATTCAAGGCGGCGGACTGTAGCCGCGGCGCCGTCTACGCTCCTGCGCTCGATGGACGTCGAGACGCGCCTGAGCGAGCGGCTGACGCCGACCGACCCTGACCCCCTCGTCAGCTTCATCGTCCCCGCCTACAACGAGGCGGCGAGCGTCGAGGACGTGCTCCAGCGCGTGTACTCGCTGCCCCTGCGCGCCGAGGTGATCGCGGTCGACGACGGGTCGACGGACTCGACGCCCCAGATCCTCGAGCGCTACGCGCAGTCGGACGGCCTGATCGCGCTCCGCCACGAGCGCAACCGCGGCAAGGGCGCGGCGGTGCGAACCGGCATAGCCCGCTCGACGGGCGCCGTCGTGGTGATCCAGGACGCCGACATGGAGTACGACCCGGTCGAGGTCCCCGAGCTGATCAGGCCGATCGTCGACGGCTACGCCGACGTCGTGTACGGGTCGCGCCTGACCGGAGGGCGGCCGCAGCGGGCGTACATGTTCTGGCACCTCGTGGGCAACCGCCTGCTCGCGCTGCTCACGAACGTGCTGTGGAACACGACGCTCTCGGACATGGAGACGGGCTACAAGGCGTTCCGGGGTGAGATCGTGCGCGGCTTCGAGCTCACCGAGGACGACTTCCGGATCGAGCCCGAGATCACCGCGAACGTGCTCGATCGCCGGCTCCGGCTCTACCAGCTGCCGATCGCCTACTACGGGCGCGGCTACCACGAGGGCAAGAAGATCAGCTGGCGCGACGGCCCGCCGGCCGTCTGGACGCTCCTGAGGCTGCGCTTGAGCGGCTGGCGCACGCGCCGCTGAGACGTGGCGATCACGGCGACCACGGCGGAGTTCCTCGCCGAGGCGCGTGGCGGCGGCGCGGACTTCGGCCGGACGCTGACGATCGGGAGGCAGGCGCTGTTCGCGGGTCCGCTGACGCTCGCGGCGATCCTGCGGCGCAACGGGCTCTGGCCGGCCGGCGAGAGCCGGCGCGCGTTCATGCGCCGGTTCGCCGACGGGCCGCCGTGGTTCGCGGATCCGTACCTCCGCCTCCTCGGCGCGCGCGAGGTGACCGCGCTCGACGCCTCGGACTACGAGGGGGCCGAGATCGTGCACGACCTGAACGAGCCCGTGCCGGCGGAGCTCGAGCGCCGCTTCGACCTCGTGCTCGACGGCGGCTCGCTCGAGCACGTGTTCGACCTTCCGACGGCGCTGCGCAGCTACATGCGAATGGTTCGCCCGGGCGGCCGGCTGATCGTGGCGACGATGGCCAACAACCACTGCGGCCACGGCTTCTACCAGCTCAGCCCGGAGCTCTTCTTCCGCGCGCTGTCCGAGCCGAACGGCTACCGCGTCGAGCGCCTCCACCTGGCGGGCGAGGAGCTCGACTTCTCGCGCCCGGTCGCGGGCGTGAGCTTCCTCTACGACGTGGGCGGCGGCGGCCGCTTCGCGCCGGCCGACCCCGAGGCGGTGCGCGAGCGGGTCCTGCTCCGCGGCCGCGCGGGGACGGTGCTTCTGGTCGAGGCGCGCCGGACGGCCGACGTCGAGCCGCTCGTGCAGCCGCCGCAACAGAGCGACTACGAGCCGCTCTGGGCACGGCCGGGCAGCGCTGCGGGCCCGGTCCCCGACAGCGAGGCGGGCAGGCTGCGCAGGGCGTTCAGGCGGGCGGTGCCGCCGCAGGCGCGGATGGCCATCGCGCTCGACCTCGGGCCGCGGCTCGTGCCCCTGCTGGACCCGCTTCACCGGTTGCGCACCGCGCGCCGGCGCTCGGTCAGGAACGGCCGCCACTTCCGGCGGCGATGACCTCCTCGTAGATCGCGCCGAGCTGCTCGATGTGGCGGTCGAGCGGGGTGACGAAGTCGTCGCGCCGCGCCCTGATCGATGCGTTGAGCTCGACGACCTGGCCGGGGTCGGCGGCGATCGCGGCCATGATCCCGGCCAGCTCCTCGGCGCCGCAGGATCGGTTGAGCCATCCGGTCAGGCCGGGGATCGTGTAGTCCGGCATGCCGCCGAGGGCGTTGGCGACCACGGGCACGCCCTTCGCGATGAACTCGAGGCCGGCGTTCGCGAGCACCTCCTCCCACAGCGACGGCACGAGCCCCACGTCGGCCTCCTCGAGGATCGAGTCGAGCTCGCCCGGGCCGTAGCGGCGGCGGATCCGCACCGCCGGCACTCGCTCGAGCGCGCTGCGGACCCGGTCGTTCACCACCCCGTGGACGTCGATCGTGTACGCGGCCCCGGGGACGATCGCCTCCAGCCGGCGCGCCGCGTCGAGCAGGAGGAGGCAGCCCTTCTCCTCGCTCGCGGCGCCGGCCAGCGTCGCGAAGCGGACCGGCCGCGGCGGCGAGTCGATCACGCGCGGTGTCAGCGCCGCCACGTGACCGGCCGTCAGCTGGAGCGTGCGGAGCCGCGCGCGCGGCACGCCCAGCGTCGCGTAGATCTCGGTCGTGCGCGTGGACGCCCCCACCAGCGCGTCGATGCGCGCGAGGCGGTCGAGGTTGACCTCGCGCCGGCGCCGGTAGTCGGCCTCGGTCGCGGGCGGCTCCTCGACCCGCTCGGCGCGCTCGTCCACGGGCAGCCCGCTCGGCATCCGCGGGAGCACGGTCGTGAGGGTCCGCTTCGCGGGGTCGCGCGCCCACGGCAGCACCCGACCCGCGCGCTGGAGCTCGAACGCGATCGTCATGTCGCGGATGTGGCGCGTGCCGAGCGGCGCGTGGCCGCAGCAGTGCACGCACTCGGCCGCGGGGTCGCGCCGCATGCACACGCGGCCGTGGCTGTCGTACAGCTTCAGCGTCGGGCACAGCGGGAAGTAGTCCTGGAGCGTCATGACCACCGGCACGCCGCGGCCCCGCGCCCGGTCGACTATCGAGCTCGGCAGCCCGAGCAGCTCCTGCACGTGCAGGACGTCGGGCCGGTGCTCGTCGACGGCGGCCTCGAAGAGCGCCTCGACCTCGGGCTCCTCCAGGTCGAGCTCCGGGAATCGGGTGCCGCGGTCCAGCCCGACCGGGATCGGCGAGCCCAGCATCTCGATCATCCGCACGCCGCGCCGCCGCCAGCGCCGGAGTCGCGGCCCGCGGACGAGCGGGTAGTGACGCCCGCCGAAGAAGTACGCCACGTCGTGGCCGGCCGCGGCCTGCGCCTCCATGACGTCCTCGGCGTACGAGATCAGGCCGCCGCCGCGCCACGGACGGAAGCCCCACCCGGCGTGGAGGATCCTCATGCGGGGAGTTGCGCTGCTGCGAGACTCAAGGCGTGCGTGGGGAGACGGGATACGCCGGCCGGCGGCCGGGGGTGTCGGTGATCATGGCGAACCGCAACAACGCGCGCTCGCTCGACATGTTCTTCGAGCGACTGGAGCGCAACACGCGCTACCCGGAGCTCGAGGTCGTCGTGGTCGACGACGAGTCCAGCGACGCGTCGGTGCAGATCCTGCGGCGCTGGCGCGACTCCGGCCGTTTCCGGGCCTTCACGCTGCTCGAGCAGCCGCACGGGGGCGTCATGCGCGCCCTCAACGCCGCTTTGGAGGCGGCCGGCGGCGAGGTGATCGCCGCGATGGACGGCGACGCGACGGTCGAGACGCCGGGCTGGCTCGACGCGATGGTCGACCTTCAGCAGAGCGACCCGCGCGTCGGCGTCGTGACGGGGGCGATCGAGCTCGACGACGGCCGCATCCAGGGCTACGGCATGAACGTGGTCGGCCCCCTCGGCGCACACGGCCGCGGCACCGTCCCCACCGAGGCCGCCGGGCGCCGCACCGCTCACGAGCTGACGGCGAACCCCCGCGTCGGCGAGGTGAGCGACCTGATGGCGCCGGCCGAGGTGGACGCCCCGCTGGGGCCGTGCATGCTCTACGCGCGCGACCTGGCGACGGAGATCGGCGGCTACGACGTCGGCTACTCCCCCGTGTGGTTCGACGACACGGACTTCGGGATCGCCGCGCGCAGGATCGGCCTCAAGAACTTCTTCCTCCCGCTGCGCGTGATCCACTGGATCGGCGCGCGCCACTCCCGCGACGAGACAAGCCGCGCGCACATGGTGGCCGTGCGGGCGCGCGGCGCGGTCGGCCGCCTGCTCCCGGCCGCGGCGAAGCGCTCGCTCTGGCGGGCGACGGGGCGCGACGCGATCCCGCCGGAGCGCTGGGAGCGGCTCCAGCACCATTACGGGTACTGGCGCGACAAGTGGGGCTGGGACTTCGTGAACCCCGACGTGGACGAGCTGCGCCGCCGCTGGGGTGACACGGAGATCTGCTGGGCGTACGACGAGGCGCGGGTAGCCGCCGGCCGGGACGTGCTGGCGGCGTACGAGCGCGCCCGCGCCGCCGGCTAAGGGGTGAGGGACCGAACCGTCCTGGTTAGAGATCGCATAGCGATCTCAAGTCAGGACGGTGCCTACCCGAGCGGCCCGGGCCACCCGCCGTAACCAGCCGAACCGGCTATGCCCCGGGCCCGGCGCCGGCCGGGGCGGAGCGCCACCGGCGGAGACGCCCGAGCGCCGGCCCCGCCACCCGCTGCGCCAGCTCCCAGTGCCGCGGCAGGAGCCAGCGCGCCAGGGCGACGAACGCGACGAGCCCGCCCAGCGCCATCACCGGCTGGAGCGCACGCCCGCCGAGCACGCCCAGCCAGAGCGCCGGGACGAACGCGAGCGCTCCCACCGCGGCGACGAGGAGCACCTCGCGACCGAGCAGCGCGAGGACGCGCCAGGCGCCGCGGCCGAACGTCAGGAGGAGCAGCACGATTGCGCCGGCGAGCCCGGTCAGAAGCGACGCGAAGCCGAGCGCGACCAGCGAGTCGAAGCCCACCGCGATCGCGGACAGGCCGAACTGGAGCACCACGCCCTGGAGGCCGACGGCGGCGACGGCCGCGTACCGGCCCCGGGTGTAGAGGGCCACGAGCGGCACCGGCATGGCGACCGCGAGCACGAGGCCGCCCGACATCGCCAGCACGGTGTCCGTGAGCACGCGCGCGTCGTCCGAGTCGAGGACCAGCGACGCGACCGCGGGGCCCGCCACCGCGATCACGCCCACGATCGGCGCGATCAGCGTCAGGCCGGCGCGGAAGACCTCGAGCAGCGGCGCGTGAAGCGACTCCGACCGCCCGTCCCACGTCTCCGCGAGCCGCGGCGCGAGCACGATCGTCATCGCCCCCGCCGTCGACGCGAGGAAGAGGCCGAACAGGAACGTCGCGTACGTGTAGAGCGTGGGCGCCCCCTCGCCGAGCTGCGCCGCGAAGCCGAGCGTGACGACGAACGCCACCTGGGTCGAGAGCGTGCCGGCGGCTGCCCAGACCAGGAGCGCCGCGCGCCCGACGGCGGTGCGATCCGGGACCATCCCCACCGCGGACGGCCGGTACCCGAGGCGCAGCAGCCGCAGGAGCATCAGGGCGACGGTTGCCGCTCCGCCGATGCACAGTCCCAGCGCGACGGCCTGGATCCCCAGCACCGGCGCCAGCGCGATCAGCGCGATGATCGAGACGACCCCGCCGGCGACGTACGCTGCGCCCGGCAGGGCGAACTCGTCGCGCACCGCGAGCGCCGCCGCGAGCAGCGCGCCGGCGAGCTGCGCGCCGGCGGCGAACCAGAGGATCATCAGCGACGTGCGCGCGGCGTCCACAGCCTCGCGGCCCAGGTCGGCCGTCAAGAGCCGCGCGAGCGGCTCGGCGAGCACGAGCAGCGGGATCGCCGCGGCGGCGAACAGGACGCCGACGGCCCCGAGGTAGCGGTCGAGCGCGGCGAAGGTGGACCGGTCCTCGGCGAGGCGCGCGACGATCGTGGTCCGGAACGACTGCGCCACCACGACCAGGACGCCGTAGACGCCGTACGCGGCGAACAGCCCGTCCGTCTCGGCGTCCTTCCCGAACCGCAGCAGGATCACGAGTGCGATCACCGCGCCGAGCGCCATGCTCGCGACCTGGGAGAGCGCGGTGATGGCCGCGTTGGCGGCCATGCTGCGTGGCTCGCTCACGACCGGACCGCGGTGAGCGTGCGCACCGGCTCCGACACGTCCTCGTCGTAGCGGAGCGCGCGCTCCGCGAGCGCCCGCAGCGGGCGGCGGGCGCGCGCCAACCCCGCCCAGTCGCTCGGCGCGACGTTCACGAACCGCCCGCGCCAGCCATCGAGCGCGTAGCGGGCCGTCAGCCGCACCGACAGCACCCTGTGCCGCTCGAACAGCAGCGCCCGGATCGCCGCGACCAGCACGTAGCTCGCCGCCCGCCCGCGCGTCACGTAGCCGTCGCGCCGTCCGCACCAGACGATGTTCCGCAGGCCGTAGCTCCGCTTCCACGCGTCCTCGAAGGCGTGCCCGCGGCGGAAGTCGCGCCAGTGCTCCCGCGCCCCGACGCTCCTGAGGGGGCGGGGGTCCTTGTGCACCATCGTGGCCGCGGGCACGAGCCAGGCCCGGCCGTGGCGGCGCAGTCGCGCGACCCACTCGAGGTCGTCGTACCAGATGAAGAAGTCGCGCCGCGGCGGCTCCTCGCGCGCGGCGAGCGGCGCCCGCACGAGCGGCCCCACGAGCGACACGTGGTCGACCTCGACCTCGGGTAGCGACAGGTGCTCGGGCGACAGGCCGGCGAGCGGGGCGCGCAGCCAGCTGGCGCGGGTCCAGCCGCGGTTGAGCGGCAGGACGTCGCCGCCGGGGGCCGTCACGAGCGGCGCGACGAGCGCGGTGCCGGGGTCGGCGGCGCGCGGCGACGCGAGGAGGTCGGACAGGGTGGTCGGGTTGGGCTCGCAGTCGTCGTCCATGAGCCAGAGCCAGTCCGTGCGATCCATGCGGAGCGCCTCGCGCACCCCGTAGTGGAAGCCCTCGGCCCCGCCCCCGTTGCGCCGCAGGCGCAGGTAGTCGATCCGCAGCCGGCCGCCGATGCCGCTCTCCTCGAGCGCCTCGCGCGTGCCGTCCGTCGAGGCGTTGTCCACCACGACCACCCCCGCCACGGGGTGCGTCTGGCGCGCGATCCCCTCGAGGCACTCGAGCAGCAGCGCCTTGCGGTTGAACGTCACCACCACCGCCCGGACCGAGTCAGGCATCGTCGCGCGCCACCATCGCGGCCCAGTCGGACGGGGGGATGTTCCGGAACCGCCCGCGGCGACCGTCGCGGGCGAAGCGCAGGATCCACGGGATCCGGTAGCGCGGCCGGTCGTCGTAGAGCAGGTGCTTGATCACGAACTGCGCGGTCGTCCCGGCCGCCGACAGCGCCGACTGGCCCTCGTACTCGCGCTTCATCCAGATGTAGTTGCGCAGGCCGCAGAGGTTCTGCCAGAAGCGCTCGAGCGGCGTCGGGAACGTCGTGATCGGCAGGACGGCGTTCCAGAACCGGGCACGCCGCGTCATGTGGCTCTGGGACACGCGCCGGTGCACCATCACCGCGTCGGGCACGAGCCGGATCGCCCCCTGGCGGCGCAGGCGCAGGCTGTACTCCACGTCGTCGCCCCAGACGAAGAACTCGGCCTTCGGCGGGTCGGTCGCGCGCGCGGCCTCGGTTCGCACGAGCGTGCCCACGAACGACATAAAGCCGAGCTCGCGCCCCGGCACGTAGGCGTCGTCGGGAAGCGGCCGCAGCCGGCGGCGGAAGTCCCCGCGCTGGTTCGAGTCCAGCGAGCCGTCGGCGTAGACGACCTTCGGGCAGAGAGCCACGGTGCCCGGATCGGCTGCCGGCGGCGCCGCGAGCAGCCGCTCGAGCACGTCCGGGCGCGGCTCCGAGTCGTCGTCCATCAGCCAGAGCCAGTCGGACTCGGACTCGCGCGCGGAGCGCACGCCCTCCGCGAAGCCGCCCGAGCTGCCGAGGTTCTCCGCGAGGCGCACGTACGTGAGGTCGGGCCGGTCGAGGAAGCCGCGCTCGCGCAGCAGCTCGGGCGTCCCGTCGGTGGACGCGTTGTCGACCAGGAAGACCCGCTCGGGGGAGCGGGTCTGGGCGAAGATCCCCTCCAGGCATCCCATCAGGAGCTCGCTCCGGTTGTACGTGACCACGAGCGCCACGATCTTCATCGGAGGACCGCCAGAACCAGCCGCCAGTACGCGCGGAGCGCCGCCCGCAGCCAGCGGGCCCGGCTCGCTCGCCCGAGGTAGGGCGACGAGAGGTCCGGGGTCATGTGCCGCGCGAAGTCGAGCGCGCTCACGCGCCGGTGCGACTGGATCGCGCGCCGGTCGCGCAGGAGCCGCGGGGCCGACCGGGCGAGGTCGCCCCACGACGCGAGCTTCTCGGGGCCCCAGCCGCCCGCGAAGGCGACGGCCAGGAGCGCGAGCTCGGTCGCGACCAGCGCGGGCGCGAGCAGCACGAGCAGCTCGCGCGGGTAGGTGCGGACGATCGTCGCCCAGCGGTTGCGCTCGAGCAGCCGCCACTTGCGCGCGCCCTTCGCGAAGTCGTAGAGGTGGTCGACGCGGGCCGACGGCTCCACGCCGACCGTGCCGCCGCTCAGCCGCACGCGCAGCGAGTAGTCGACGTCGTCGCAGTAGAGGAAGTAGTCGGGCGGGAAGCCCGGGTGCTCCTCCCAGGTCGCTCTCGGGATCGTGAGGCAGACGCCGGTAGCGAACCCGACCTCCCGCGCGGTCTCGGGCGCGCGCTCGACGGGCTCGCCGGCCTGACCGGCCCAGCCGATGCCGGTGTAGTGCAGGACGCCGCCGCTCGTGTTCACGAGCCGGCCGCGGTCCATCGTCACGAGGCCCATCCACAGCGCCCAGCCGCGCCCGTCGACCGCCGGCCGGCGGATCGCGTCGCAGAACCCTGGCTCGACCACGGCGTCCACGTCGAGCGTCAGCAGCAGGTCACCGCGCGCCCGAGCGGCGGCTGCGTTGGCGGCCGGCATGTACCCGTCGTTGGCCGGCATCTCGATCACCGTCGCCGCCGGCGCGAGCCGGCGCACGGCCTCGGGACTGCCGTCCGTGGAGCGGTTGTCGGCCACGATCAGCTCGTCTCCGTCAGCGAGCTGCGCCACGAGCGGGGGCAACGAGCGCTCGACCAGCTCCCGCTCGTTGTACGTGACGACGATGACCGACAGCGTCGGCCGCACGGGGTCGGCCATGGCCGGCGACTATATGGTCAGGCCCCATGAAGGCAGTGATCCTTGCCGGCGGGCGCGGCACGCGGATGACGGAGGAGACCGGCGTCAAGCCCAAGCCGATGGTCGAGATCGGCGGGCGGCCGATCCTGTGGCACCTGATGAAGCTGTTCTCCGCGCACGGCTTCAACGAGTTCGTGATCTGCCTGGGCTACCGCGGCTACGTGATCAAGGAGTTCTTCGCGAACTACTACCTCCACGCGAGCGACGTGACCTTCGACGTCGCCGCGAACAAGATGGAGGTGCACCAGGCGAGCGCCGAGCCGTGGCGGGTGACCCTCGTCGACACGGGCGAGGAGACGCTCACGGGCGGTCGCCTGAAGCGGGTGCTCGGCTACCTCGGCGACGACGACTTCTTCTTCACCTACGGCGACGGGCTGACGGACATGGACCTCCGCGGGCTCGTGGACTACCACCGGTCGCACGGCTGCATCGCCACCGTGACGGCGGTGCAGCCGCCGGGGCGCTGGGGCACGCTCGACGTCGACGGCGACGTCATACGCAGCTTCCAGGAGAAGCCGCGCGGCGACGGCGCCTGGATCAACGGGGGCTTCTTCGTCGTGTCGCCGCGCATCGGCGACTACATCGAGGGCGACGCCACCATCTGGGAGGAGGGGCCG
Organism: Thermoleophilaceae bacterium; assembly: GCA_035275105.1. GTDB lineage: Bacteria > Actinomycetota > Thermoleophilia > Solirubrobacterales > Thermoleophilaceae > AC-37. The sequence goes on along the minus strand of DATENL010000250.1, from coordinate 337 downwards.
CTCGAGCGCCTGGCCGGAGAGGGGCAGCTGCGCGCCCACCGCTACGGGGGCTTCTGGCGGGCGATGGACACCGTGCGCGACCGCGACTACCTCGAGGAGCTCTGGCGCTCCGGGACCGCGCCGTGGAAGGTGTGGGACTAGACCCGGCCTTCTGGCGCGGCCGTCGCGTGCTCGTGACCGGCCACACCGGCTTCAAGGGCAGCTGGACGTGCCTCTGGCTGCGGGAGCTCGGCGCCGAGGTCAGCGGCTTCGCGCTCGAGCCGCCGACCGAGCCGTCGCTGTTCGAGGCGGCCGGCGTGGCGGCGGCGGTCGAGGACCGGCGCGGGGACGTGCGCGA
>DATENL010000249.1:0-5981 GCA_035275105.1 Thermoleophilaceae bacterium | reverse complement strand
GCCGGGCGGGCCCGGCGGCTGCTCGGGCGAGCCGCCGCTGACGCCCGCGAGCGTGGGCAGGCCGGCGGAGTCGTCCGCCGCCTCGCCGGCGAAGACCTCGTCCGCCGCGGCGCGCGAGGCGAGAGCGACCTCGAGGACCGTGTTGCCGATCCGGAGCCGGTCGCCGGGCACCAGCACGCGCGCCCCGACCAGCTTCTCGCCGTTCGCGAACGTGCCGTTGGTGGAGCCCAGGTCCTCGACGTTGATGCTCTGGCCCTCGGGGATGACCGACGCGTGACGGCGCGACGCCTCGGGGTCGTGCACGACCAGCGCGGCGCTGGCGGGGTCGCGACCGATGACCGCCGCACCCTCGACGTCGAGCTCCTGCCCGCCGTCGGGTCCTTCGATTATCTGAAGCTTGATTTCTCCCATGGGCGGCACCCTAGCGGGGGCCGCGGCGGCACGGCGGGCCGGGCTAGAAGTCCGTCTCGATCCAGTCCATCATCGAGCGGAGCTCGCGGCCCTCGCGCTCGATCTGGTGGTCCTTCTGCTCCTCGCGCATGCGCTGGAAGCTCTCCTGGCCCGCCTGGTTCTCGGCGATCCACTCGCGCGCGAAGTCGCCCGACTGGATCTCGCCGAGTATCTCCCGCATCGCCTGCCTGGTCGGCTCGCCGACGACGCGCTTGCCGCGGGTCAGGTCCCCGTACTCGGCGGTGTTAGACACCGAGTAGCGCATGCCGGTGATGCCCTTCTCGTACATCAGGTCGACGATCAGCTTGAGCTCGTGGAGGCACTCGAAGTAGGCGAGCCGCGGGTCGTAGCCGGCCTCGACCAGCGTCTCGTAGCCGGCCCGCACGAGCTCGGTGACCCCGCCGCAGAGCACCGCCTGCTCGCCGAACAGGTCGGTCTCGGTCTCCTCCTTGAAGGTGGTCTCGATCACCCCCGCCCGGGTGCATCCGATCCCCTTGGCGTAGGCGAGCACGAGCTCGCGGGCGTCGCCGCTGGCGTCGCGGTGGATCGCGACGAGGCCGGGCACGCCGTTGCCCTCCTTGTACTGGCGCCGCACGAGGTGGCCGGGGCTCTTGGGCGCGACCATCCCGATGTCGACCTCCGGGCCGGGGTCGATCTGCTCGAAGTGGATCGAGAAGCCGTGGGCGAACATCAGCAGGTTGCCCGGCGCGATCCCGTCGGCGATCTCGCTCTGCCAGACCTCGGCCTGCTTCTCGTCGGGCAGCAGCACCATCACGATGTCGCCGCGGCTGGCGGCGTCGGCGATTCCGACCACCTCGAGGCCGTCGCCGCGCGCCTTCTCGACCGAGTCCGAGTCCTCCCGCAGTCCGACCACGACGTCCACGCCCGACTCCTTGAGGTTGAGCGCGTGGGCGTGGCCCTGGGAGCCGTAGCCGAGGATGGCGACGGTCTTGCCGTCGAGCTTGGAGAGGTCCGCGTCCTTGTCGTAGATCACGGCGGTGGACTCTATCGGCGCGCATGCGGCCCACCACTCGGAGAAAATTCACCGTAATGTCGAGCCATCAAGCCGCGTCCCGTCATTTCCTTGATAGGGCTGGTCGGGATCGCCGTAGTCGGATGGCGGATGATCCGAGAGCGCCGCACGTCGCGCGACGCCGTGCCGCGCGAAGCCCCGGCCGTGCCGCGAGCGAGCGACGCACCACGTGAGGCGCCGATGACTGGCCGGTCAGACGGCGGGGATACCCGTCGGAGCGCCCTGTTCGTCGGCCTGTTCATCGTCCTCCCGTTGCTCTTCGCCGCGGGCGGGGCGCTGCTCGCGTCCAAGCGGCTTCACATCGCCGAGCCACCAAGTGCGGAGCAGGGCTTCGACTTCGACGTCGACGGTGGCCGGTCGCTCTACCGGGTCGCATACAGGATGTTCCTCCTCAATCTCGTCAAGACGCCGGGCGCGGCCTCGAACCTCGATCCGAGCGAGGGGACATCACTGCTCGTCGGCGTCTCCGCGTGCGACAAGCGCGTGCGGGTCAACGGGACGGTCAGGCCGGATGCGCGCTGGTGGCTGGCAGTCAAGGCCACGCGTGAGCACAAGCCGCTGGTCGTGCGCTCGGCGTTCGGGCCTAGAGAGACAACGCTCCGAGTACGACACCCGCAGGTGAAAGGGCGGTTTGGGTTCTCGCTCACCGGCGATGTCCGCGACTTTCGGGCCAGGACCGAAGACACGCGAATCTCGCTCCCGGTTCGAGCCAGCCACGCCTACGCCGAGGGCTTTGGACCCGTCACCACCGTCACCGGGCGGATACCGACGCGCGCCCTCCACAGTCGAGAGCTCAGCATCACGGACATCCAGGGGGACGCGATCGAGTTCTCGTTCACGGCGCCGTGGGCAAGCGAGCGCGGATACCAGACGTGCTACGTCCAGCTTCCGGCACTCGTAGACCCCACCTGGGCCACACCGCCTCTGGCGAGGGACAGGTTGAGCTCGGACGGTCAGGCCCGGGCGCGCGGACCCGCGGATGGCGCCAATCGCGTCGCGCCGGACAACCTCGAGCTCCAGCTCGACGAGGCGCAGCCGGCTCCTCGGGCCGCCGGTGGAGAACCGGCGTGGGGGTGCGCGCGTGGCAGGCGTGCCGCGACGAAGCTGATTCCGCAGCCGGACTGCCACGCGACCCTCGTGCTCCAGCGACCGAATCGGGACGCCCGCCTGCAGCTGTGGGTTCTGATAAGTGCGACCCTGATCTCAGGGGGTCTGATCGGGGCCGCGGCCGGGGTCCGCCGCATGTTCTGGGGGCAGTAGGGCGGCCGCGGCCGCTCGGCGGCTACGCCCGCAGCTCGCGCCGCACGACCTTCCCCGCCGCGTTCCGGGGCAGCTCGTCCACGCGGACCAACGACTTCGGGACCTTGAACGGCGCGAGGCGACCCCGGCAGTGCGCGAGGAGCTCGCCGTCGGGCACGTGCGTGGCGAGCACGACCCAGGCGGTGACCGCCTGCCCCCACTCCGGGTCCGGCCGGCCCGCGACCGCCGCGTCGGCGACCGCCGGGTGCGCCAGGAGCGCGTCCTCGACCTCTCCCGCCACCACGTTCTCGCCTCCGCTGACGATCACGTCGTCGAGCCGCCCCTCCACGTGCAGGAAGCCGTCCTCGTCCAGCCGGCCGCGATCGCGGGTGTGCAGCCAGCCGTCGGCCCCGACCGCGCTCTCCGACACCATCGGACCGCGGACGAGGATCTCGTCGGCGTCCCCGATCCGCAGCTCGACCCCGAGCAGCGGCCGCCCGGCCGAGCCGTGGTGGAGCACCGCCTCGTGCGCGCTCAGCGTCGCGATCTGCGACGAGGTCTCGGTCATGCCGTAGGTCTGGAGCGCGGGGATCCCCGTCTCCGCCGCCCACTCGAGGAGGTCGCGCGGCACCGGGCCGCCGCCCAGGAGCAGCGCGCGGAGCCGGCCGGGGTCGCGCAGTCCCGCGTCGCGCATCCGGCGGAGCATCGTCGGCACGAGCGACGCGAGCGTGACCTCGCCGGCCGCGACGGCGGCCACCGCGCTCGCGGGGTCGAAGCGCTCCTGGAGCACGACCGTGGTCCCGTAGATCACGGACCGCCAGAGGATCGCCAGCCCGCCCACGTGGTGCAGGGGCAGCACGCACAGCCAGCGGTCGTCGGGCGCCACGCCCAGGTTCCAGGCCGACGCGATCGCGCTCGCCTCGTGGTTCGCGCGCGTCAGGACCACGGGCTTCGCGGTCCCGGTCGTCCCCGAGGTGAGCAGCACCGTGTCGCCCGCCGCGCCCGCGTCCACGGCGGGCCGGCCGCGTTCGCGCGGGTCGGTGGGCACGAGAACCGCGCCCGCGCGAGCGCAGGCGTGCACGAGCTGCACGAACCCCAGGTCGCGGCGCGCCTCCGCGAACACGCGCTCGCCCGGCGCGATGTCCGGCGCGAGGCGCGCCACGGACTCGTCGAGCTCGGAGTAGGTCTGGCCGAAGCCGTCCCCGACGAGGGCGGGGTGGTCCGCGTGGGTCCGCGCGCGAACGGCGAGCCAGTCGTCCAAGCCCGTATCGTAAGCCGCCGATGGCTACCCAGGAGCGCACGATCCGCCCCGCCGCGGACTGGCGGCCGGCCGCCGAGTACGAGGACGTCCGCTACGAGACCGCCGAGGGGATCGCGAAGATCACGATCGACCGGCCGGAGGTGCACAACGCGTTCCGGCCGGAGACCGTGATCGAGCTGCGCGACGCCTTCGAGCGCGCTCGCGAGGACACCGACGTGGGCGTGATCGTCCTCACCGGCGCGGGGCCGCTCGCCTTCTGCTCCGGTGGCGACCAGCGCGTTCGCGGCGACTCGGGCTACATGACCGGCGGCCAGGGAGTCGGCCGCTTCCACGTGACCGACCTGCACGTGCAGATCCGTCGCACGCCCAAGCCGGTGGTGGCGATGGTCGCGGGCTGGGCGATCGGCGGCGGGCACGTGCTGCACGTCGTATGCGACCTGACGATCGCGGCGGACAACGCGCGCTTCGGGCAGACGGGGCCGAAGGTCGGCTCGTTCGACGGCGGCTTCGGCGCCGGCGTCCTGGCGAAGCTCGTGGGGCCGAAGAAGGCCAAGGAGATCTGGTTCCTGTGCCGCCAGTACGGAGCCGAGGAGGCGCTCCAGATGGGCCTCGTGAACACCGTCGTCCCGCTCGAGGAGCTCGAGGAGGAAACGGTCCGCTGGTGCCGCGAGATGCTCGAGCTCTCGCCGTTCTCGCTGCGCCTCCTGAAGGCGAGCTTCAACGCCACCGAGGACGGGCTCACCGGACTCCAGCAACTGGCGCACGACGCGAACCTCCTCTTCTACGGGAGCGACGAGGCGCGCGAGGGGCGCGAGGCCTACATGGAGAAGCGCAAGCCCGACTTCGGCAGGTTCCCGAAGCGTCCGTGAGCCCGCTGCGGCTCTGGCTGGTCGCCGCGCGGCCGCGCACGCTGCCGGCCGCGGTGGCGCCTGTCCTGGTGGGCACCGCGCTCGCGCGGACCGAGGGGACGTTCCACTGGGTGCGCTTCGCGTGCGCGCTGGTCGGGAGCGTCTTCATCCAGGTCGGCACGAACCTCGCCAACGACTACTCGGACGCCCGCCGCGGAGCCGACACCGAGGACCGGCTCGGGCCGGTGCGCGTGACCGCCGGCGGCCTGATGCCGCCGCGCCGCGTGCTCGTCGGCACCTGGGTGGCGTTCGGGATCGCGGTCGCGGCCGGCGCCTACCTGGTGGCGGTGGCGGGCTGGCAGCTGCTCCTGGTCGGCGCCGCGTCGATCGCGGCCGGCGTCCTCTACACGGGCGGCCCGCGGCCGTACGGCTACGAGGGGCTCGGCGAGCTGTTCGTGTTCCTGTTCTTCGGCGTCGTGGCTGTCGTCGGCTCCTACTACGTCCAGGTCGAGGAGCTCGAGTGGGAGGCGTTCGCGCTGAGCGTCCCGGTCGGGCTGCTCGCGTCGGCGATCCTCGTCGTCAACAACGTCCGCGACGTCGACACCGACCGGCGCGCCGGGAAGATGACGCTGGCGGTGCGGCTCGGCCGCACGCGCGCGCGGCGGCTGTACGCGGCGATGACGCTGCTGGCCTTCGTGGCGCCGGTCGTCATCTGGGCCGCCGGGGGGCTGACGGCGTGGATCCTCCTCGCGCTGCTCGCGCTGCCGCTGGCGCCGCCGCTCGTGCGGACCGTCGGCACGCGCACCGACGGCGCCTCGCTCAACGGCGCGCTCGCGGGAACCGGGCGACTGCTCGCCGTCTACTCGCTGCTCCTGTCGGCGGGCGTCCTCTTGTCGTGAGGCAGACCCTCGCCCGCCTGTCGATCCCGTTCCGCGAGCCGTTCGTGACGGCGGGCGGGGTCGTCGCGGCGCGCGACCTGCTGCTCCTGCGGCTCGAGGACGACGACGGCGCGGTGGGCTTCGGCGAGGCGGCGCCGTTCGAGGCCTACGACGGCGTGTCGATCGATGCGGTCGCGGACGCGCTGGCCGCGGCGGGCGACGGCGGCCCCCCCCAGGCGGGCGCGGCGCGGGAGATGGCGCGGCTCGACCTC
>DATENL010000248.1:0-14595 GCA_035275105.1 Thermoleophilaceae bacterium | reverse complement strand
GAGCGAGGTCGCCGACCGCGGCGAGAGCCGCCAGCCGGCCCCGCTCGGCGCGGGTGACGACGCGCCCGGAGGCGGCGCGGGCGCCCGAACAGTGATCTAAGTCACTGAGACTCAGATACGCCTGACGGCGGCCCCACTCGCAGCTACACTTACGAACCGTAAGTCACTGCGAAAGGTAAAGCTTTGGAGACCCTCCAGCTCGTTCCGCTGGACGACACAGTCGTCTTCCCCCATATGGACGTGACCCTCGCCGTCGACGTCGGCGACGACGACCGGGTGCTGCTCATGCCGCGCCACGAGACCGACTTCGCGAAGGTCGGGACCGTCGCGGAGGTGAACGATCGCGTGCGGCTCCCGGGCGGGGGCCGCGCGGTCGCGCTGCGCGGTCTGCACCGCGGGATCGCCGGGGCCGCCCACACCGGCTCCGGCGGCGAGCTTCGCGTCGAGGTCGAGGACCACCCCGACGACGAGCCCGTCGACGGCCGCACCCGCGAGCTCGAGCGCGAGTACCGCGCCGTGGTCGAGGAGATCCTCGACCTGCGCGGCGACGACGGCCGCGTCAACGCCTTCGTCCGCTCGATCAGCGAGCCCGGCACCCTGGCGGACACGTCGGGCTACTCGCCCGACCTGAGCTTCGGCCAGAAGGTCGAGCTGCTCGAGACGCTCGACGTGACCGAGCGGCTCGAGCTCGCCCTGCGCTTCCAGCGCGAGCGGCTCGCCGAGCTCCAGATCCGGCACCGCATCCGCGAGGACGTCCACGAGGGCGCCGAGCGGCAGCAGCGCGAGTACTTCCTCCGCAAGCAGATGGAGTCGATCCGGCGCGAGCTGGGCGACGACGACGCCTCGATCGTCGACGAGTACCGGACGAAGATCGAGGAAGCGGGCATGCCCGACGACGTGCGCGAGCAGGCGGAGCGCGAGCTCGGCCGGTTCGAGCGCATGGGCGAGCAGTCCGGCGAGGCGTCGATGATCCGCAGCTACCTCGACTGGCTGATCGCGGTCCCGTGGTCGAAGCGCTCCGAGGAGCGGCTCGACCCCGTCCACGCGCGCGAGGTGCTGGACGCAGACCACGCCGGCCTGGCCGACGTCAAGGACCGGATCGTGGAGTACCTGGCCGTGCGCAAGCTGCGCCAGGACCGCGGCATCGAGGCCGACAAGCGCTCCGGCGCGATCCTCACGCTGATCGGACCGCCCGGCACGGGCAAGACGTCGATCGGCGAGTCGATCGCTCGCGCGACCGACCGCGAGTTCGTTCGCATGTCGCTGGGCGGCGTGCGCGACGAGGCGGAGGTCCGTGGCCACCGCCGGACGTACATCGGCGCGCTCCCCGGGCGCCTGGTGCGCGCGCTGCGCGACGCCGGCACGATGAACCCGGTGATCATGCTGGACGAGGTCGACAAGGTCGGCGCCGACTGGCGCGGCGACCCGTCGGCGGCGCTGCTCGAGGTCCTCGACCCCGCGCAGAACCACTCGTTCCGCGACCACTACCTGGACGTCGAGCTCGACCTGTCGGAGGTCCTGTTCATCGCCACCGCCAACGTGGCGGACACGATCCCGGGACCGCTGCTCGACCGGATGGAGGTCATCCGCTTCGACGGCTACACGGTCGACGAGAAGATCGCGATCGCGCGCGGCTACCTGTGGCCGCGCCAGATCGAGCGCAACGGCCTGCGCGAGGACGAGGTCGCCGTCGGCGACGACGTCCTGCGCACGGTCGTGACCGAGTACACACGCGAGGCCGGCGTCCGCCAGCTCGAGCGCGAGCTCGGCACGGTGCTGCGCAAGGCGGCGACCAGGATCGCCGCCGGCGAGGCCGAGGCGCCGGTCACCGTCGACCTGGACGCGGTGCGCGACGCCCTCGGGCGCCAGCGCTTCTTCCAGGAGTCGGCCATCCGCACCGCCGTGCCGGGCGTGTCCACCGGGCTCGCCGTGACCGGCACCGGCGGCGACGTGCTGTTCGTCGAGGCCACCGCGATGCAGGGCAAGCAGGGCCTGGTGCTCACTGGCCAGCTCGGCGACGTCATGAAGGAGTCGGCGCGGATCGCGCTCTCCTACGTGCGCGGCCACGCGGCCGACATCGGCATCGACGAGGCGGCGTTCGACGAGCGCGAGTTCCACGTCCACGTCCCCGCGGGCGCGATCCCCAAGGACGGCCCGAGCGCGGGCATAGCGCTGACTACGGCGCTCGCCTCGCTCACGACGGGGCGCCCCGTCAGGCACACCGTCGGCATGACCGGTGAGGTGACCCTCCAGGGGCGCGTGCTGCCGATCGGCGGCGTCAAGCAGAAGGTGCTCGCGGCGCACGCCGCCGGGCTGACCGACGTGATCCTGCCCGAGCGCAACCGCGGCGATCTCGACGACGTGCCCGAGGAGGTGCGCGAGGCGCTCGCGTTCCACTTCGTCATGACCGTCGACGAGGTGCTCGCGCTGGCGCTCGAGCCGGCGCGGTCGGAGCCGGTGGCCGCCTAGGAGGCCGTCGCCTCGAACGGGATGTGGGCGGCGAGCTGCCGCGACTGGACCAGCAGGCGTCCGTCGCGCGACCAGAGCTCGCCGTTCTCCTCCCACATGCCGGCGTGCTCGCGGCGCGAGTCGAAGGTCGCGAGCACGAAGTCGTCGTAGCCCTCGGGCAGCTCGCGGAAGTGCACCGTCAGGTCGATCGTCGGCACGATCGCGAAGTTCGACAGGCGCCAGAAGACGGCCGGCGGCCAGGCGTCGGTGAAGCAGGCGGCGATCGGCGCGTCGAGCGGGCGCGGCTCGGCCAGGCGAAGCCAGCCGCCGGAGGTCGTGTGCTCGGCCTCCTGGAACGGAGGGCCGCCGATCGCGAACCGGTACTCGAAGTTGTGGGTGAACCGCGGGGCGCCCGGCAGCCGCTGCGGCTCGACCTCCTCCGGCGGCGGTACGTCGGGCATCGCCGCGGTCTGGAAGTCGGGGCCGGGGAAGGCCGAGGAGAACGCGGCGAGGGCGAGCGCCACGAGCCTGCCGCCCTGCTCCACGCGCGCCGACAGGTACGCGGTGCTGCGGCCGACGCGCTCGACGCTGACCGCGATCTCGAGCTTCCCCACCCGCGGCGCCGCCGGGTAGTGGATCGTCAACGACCGGATCGGCCGCGCGGGGTCGTCGAGGGCGGCCGTGAGCGCGTTGACGACGATCGCCGCGACAAACCCGCCGTGCGGGCCGGCCGCGACCCACCAGCGCTCGTCCGGGATGTCGGCCTCGAACCCGCCGTCCGCTGTCCGCCGGACGGCGGTGTCGTGCTCGAATCCCATCCGGCCCGTCAGCCTATGCTGAACGCGTGGACCGCGGAGATCCGATCTCGTACCGCGTGCTCGCGAGGGGCACGAGCGTGGAGACCGCCGACGGCCAGGTGATCGGCCAGGTCAAGCGGGTGCTCGAGGTGCGCGCGAAGGACGTCTTCGACGGCGTCGTCATCAAGACGCCCGACGGCGACCGGTTCGTGGACGCCGACGAGATCGATCGCATCTACGAGAACGCGATGGTGCTCAACCTCGGCGCCGAGGCGGCCGCGCGGCTCCCGAAGCCGGGCGAGAACCCGCACACGTACGCGCCCAGCCTGACGGCCGGGTTCAAGCGCTTCAGCCGCCGGCTCTGGCGGCGCCAGGGCTAGCCGCTGGCGAGACTCGCCGGGCGGCGTCCGAGGACTGCAGCCCATCGTCCTGGATTGAGATCGCACAGCGATCTCAAGTCAGGACAGTGCCGCCTACCGGACGGTGAAGGAGGCCCGGTTGGTGCGCCGGACCTTCGTCTCGCGGTTGCCGGCGGCGTCGCGCGCGTACACGCGGGCCCGGTAGTGGCCCGGCTCGAGATCGCGCACGCGCAGCCGCCAGGCGACCTTTCCGTCGGCGCGCCGCCGGCCGAGCTTGGCCCGGTAGAGGCGGCCGTTCCAGCACGGCTCGCCGTCCCTCGCCTCGGCGTTGCCGCACTGATACACCACCCCGTCGCGCGAGAGCACGACGAAGACCGCCTTCAGCCGCCCCGCCCGCGACCGCTTCCTCCGCCCGCCCCTGCAGCCGAAGTCGATCGTGCGCCCGCTGAAGCGCCCGCGCGCCGCGGCCTCCGGCGCGCTGTGGCGGATGCTCGACCGCGGCGGCGTCCGATCGCGGCACGTCCGCTTGACGACGGGGTTGGAGCCGCGAAGCTGCTTGCAGCCGAGCTTCTCGAAGGCGCCCTTGTCCGCGTAGTAGCGCGAGCGCGGCATGTACTGCCCCATCACCGCGGCCTCCTTGCCCTGCTCGGGCACGCGCTGGATCGCCTGCCCGAACGTCGGGTTCGGGAGCATGTGGCGGTAGATCAGCACGCCGCCGGCCTGCGGGCCCCACGGGATCCAGGTCACGCCGCAGGCCGCGCGCGCGTTCGCGGGCCGCTCCGACGGGGTCGAGACCACGTAGTTGGCGAACCCGTCGCCCCCGACCGTCGTCTGGTCGTCGGTCTTGCACGCGATGAAGCGCTGCGACTGCGACTCGTTCTGGCACATCGAGAAGTAGCGCAGCTGGCCGCCGGGCATCCGCCTGGCGGGCGGGCGGGTGTTCGGGAAGGTCGGCGCGCGTAGCCGCGTGGCCAGCACGAGACCGTTGTCCTTGGCGATCGGCGTGTAGAGGTAGGCGTTGTGGATGTTCGACAGGAAGCCGCCCTTGCCGCCGAGGTCGTAGGCGTCCGAGCTCTCGTACGACCGCCGCGCGGGGTCGGTGTACTCGTTGTCGAGGATCGTCTCGGCGAACGAGCGCGGCAGGTTCACGAACTTGCGCCACACCGGCGGGCTGCGTCCCGGCGACGGCGTGGCCGCGGGCAGCCCGTTGCTCGCGGCCACCTGCTGGTTCACGCTCGCCCCGGACGGCTTGGCGAAGCCCGAGCAGACCGAGTCGGGCGGCCGCTGGCCCGATGACTTCAGCTCGAGCGTCACGGTCGGCACCCCCACCCCGCCGGCCTCGTCGAGACCGCGGTCCGGCACGTAGACGCGGTAGATGAACGTGCCGTCCAGGTTGGGCGTGCCGTCCTGGCCGGTGCCCGTGTAGAGAGTGTTCCGCGCGCGCTTCTTGGGGATCGGGCCGAAGTCCACGAACGCCGTGTACGAGCGCCTCTTCGCCGTCCGCGACGCGCCGCGCACGAACGGGTTGACGCTGCCGCCGTCGGGCCGAACCTGCACGTCGGCCAGCGCGTCGAGCGGCCGCTGGATGTTGTCGTAGACGTTGAACGACATGTAGCGCGCGTGCGGGTAGCGGCCGGTGATCCGCAGCCGCGTGCCCGGCACCGCCGAGTAGGCGCCGCTGTAGTAGACGGCCGCCTCGTCGGGGTAGGCGACGTTCACGGTCGCGGGGTCGAACTTGGTCAGCGGCAGCGCGCACGTCTCGTCCACGCCCTGCGCGCTCGCCGCCGCGGGCGCGAGCAGAGCCCCCACAGCCAGCGCGCCTGCGACCCCCCTCCGACCCACGGACGGGAGTGTGCCAGCGCGCGGCGGCTAGCGCTCCACCGCGGGCGTGGCGATCCCGCCGCCGCGCCTCGCCAGCGCGTAGTACACGGCCACGATCCCGTGCACCGCCAGGCACGCCGGCGCGCTCACGAACGCGATCCCGATCGTGGCGAAGTAGACCGGGGTGCCCAGCACGAACCGGCGCGTCATCCGCGGCACGGCCTCGCGCGGGATGTGCGGCACGAGCAGCCGCCCGTCGCGCGACGCGTAGATCCAGAGCGTCCCGAACGCCGCGCCCATCAGCGTGATCACGATGCTGTAGGCGGCCGCGGCCGCGTGCTCGGGCTCGCCGTTCGTGAGGTACTCCGCGAACAGCGCCGTGGCGAACGGGATCAGCGCGACGGCCATCAGCAGAAGGAGGTTGAGGAACGCCAGGCCGCGGTCCACGCGCGCGATCAGCCCCATCACCGCGTGGTGGTTGACCCAGACGATCCCGATGATCAGGAAGCTGACCGCGTAGGCGGCGTAGTGCGGCCAGAGGTCGCCGAGGCCGTGCCACAGCGCGCTCGAGGTCTGCGCATCGGCGGGCGGCTGGATGTCGAGGACGAGCAGCGTGATCGCGACCGCGAAGACGCCGTCGCTGAAGGCCTCGAGGCGGCTGGTGCTCACCCGGAGCCCTTCGACGCGACCCCGCCCGGAACCTCCCCTGCGGGCTAGCCTCGCCCGGATGCGCGTGACGTGCCCGATCGCCGTCGTGGCCCTCCTCGTCGCCGCCGCGAGTGCCGCCGCGGGCGGCGGAAACCCGTGCGCGCGATCCGACACCGGGACGACCTGCCACGGCACGGGCGGCGCCGACAACATGGTCACGGGCGACGGCCGCGACAGGCTGTACGGCGAGGACGGCGACGACCGCCTCAACGCGCTCGGCGGCGGCGACTACGAGTCCGGCGGCGCGGGCGACGACAGCATGCACGGCGGCACCGGCGGCGACGAGCTCCACGGCGGGCGCGGGCACGACTCCGTCCTCGGCGACGAGCACGAGCACGCCGGGCGCGACCTGATCTACGGCGGTCAGGGGCCCGACCGGTTGTTCGGGCTCGGGAACCGGGACACGCTGAACGGCGGTCCCGGCGGCGACGTGATCCACGGCGACGGCGGCGTCGACCGGTCCCTCGGCGGACCCGGCGACGACACGCTCGACGATCGCAACGAGGGCGACAGCCTCGACGGCGGCGACGGAGACGACGAGATCTACACGCGCGGCGGCAGCCGCCAGACCGTCAGGTGCGGTCGGGGCAGCGACGTGGCCAAGGTGGACGGCGCCGACAGCGTCGCGGACGACTGCGAGCGGGTCGTCAGGATCGGCTGAGCAGCTCGGCGACGATGCCGAGATCGCGCGCGAACGCCTCCCGCTCGCGCGCGCGCGCCGCGTCGTCCGGCGCGCGCAGGATCGCGGACGGGTGGATCGTGGCGGTCACGAGCGGCGCCAGGTCGGAGTCGAGCGGCTGGCCCCGCGCCCTCGTCACGCGGAAGGACGACCCGAGCAGGGCCTTGCCGGCCGTCGCGCCCAGCAGGACCAGGGCCTCCGGCCGCACGACCCGGAGCTCCTCGTCGAGCCACGGCCTGCACGCGTCGACCTCGAACCGCTTGGGCGTCCTGTGCAGGCGCCGCCTGCCGCGCTCCTCGAACGCGAAGTGCTTGACCACGTTCGTCAGGTAGACCTCGCGGCGGTCGATGCCCGCCGCCTCGAGGCCGCGGTCGAGCTCGCGCCCGGCCGGGCCCACGAACGGCTTCCCGGCGCGGTCCTCGCGGTCGCCCGGCTGCTCGCCCACGAACATCGCGCGCGAGCGCTTCAGTCCGTCGCCGAAGACGGTCTGAGTGGCATCGCGCCAGAGATGGCAGCCGCGGCAGCCGGCGGCCGCCTCGCGCAGCGCCTCGAGGCCGCGGCGCTGCGGCAGGAACGGCGTTGCGTCGTTCGGTTCGCTCGCTGAAATCGGTCTCCGCGTGTTTGCCGGTCCCGTGCCGGGTACCTTCTCAAAGGTGAGCGATACCCCTACCAGCGCCCCCAGCCTTGACGCCCGTCTCGAGCGGCTGCTCGATCGCGGCGAGGAGATGGGCTGCGTGAACCTCTCCGAGCTGAGCGAGATCGTGCAGGAGCTGGACCTCGACGACGATCAGGCACAGGACCTGCACGACCGGATCGAGCAGAGCGGCATCGCCCTGACCGACGACTGCGGGAAGCAGAAGGCGGAGCCCACCACCTACGCCAACGGCGACCTCGCGTCCACCACCACCGACGCCCTTCAGCTGTTCCTCAACGAGGTGAGCCGGCACCCGCTCCTCACCGCCGAGGAGGAGGTCGAGCTCGCCAAGCGGATCGAGCGCGGCGAGCTCGAGGCGAAGGAGCGCATGATCAACTCGAACCTGCGCCTCGTCGTCTCGATCGCGAAGAAGTACCAGGGCAACGAGCTGCCGCTGCTCGACCTGATCCAGGAGGGGATCCTCGGGCTCATCCGCGCGACGGAGAAGTTCGACTGGCGCCGGGGCTACAAGTTCTCGACGTACGCGACGTTCTGGATCCGCGAGTCGATCCAGCGCGGGCTCGCCAACAAGGGCCGCACGATCCGGCTGCCGGTGCACATCGGCCAGCGCGAGCGCAAGATCGCGCGCGCCGAGCGCGAGCTGGCGGCCAAGCTGGGCCGCGACCCCACCGACGAGGAGATCGCCGCCGGCGCCGAGATGACGGTGGAGGACGTGCGCGAGATCCGCGACGCCGCGCGCACCGTCACCAGCCTCGACAAGGCCGTCGGCGAGGAGGACACGCCGCTGGGCGACCTGCTCCAGAGCGACCAGCCGCGGACCGAGGAGGAGGTCGAGATCTCGCTGCGCGAGGACGCCCTGCGGAACGCGATCTCGCAGCTCCCCGACCAGGAGCAGCAGGTGGTCAAGCTCCGCTACGGAATCAACGGCGACGACCCGACGCCGCTGCGCGAGACCGGCCGCCGCCTGGGGCTCTCGGCCGAGGGGGTCCGCAAGATCGAGTCGAAGGCGCTCGAGCGCCTTTCGCGGGCGCGCGAGCTCGAGGGCCTGAGCGAAGCGGCCTAGGGCCGCACCGCCTCGTCCACGTCCGCCGTCGCGGGATCCGCGGCGGGGTCGCGGCGCCGGAAGAGCGGCGCGGGGCCGTCCGAAGGGGCGCTCCGCAGATGGCGGGTCAAGAAGGCGACCTGGTCGGTGACCACGCGCTCGAACAGCTCCCCGACGTAGACGTCGAAGTGTCCCGCCCCCGCGTAGCGGCGGACCTCGGAGCGCGGCGCCCGGCGCGCGGACTCCTCCGCGAAGTCGGGTGGCGTGACGGCGTCGTCCTCGGCGATCGCGAACAGGATCGGGCAGCGCACGTCGCCGGCGCGCTTGATCGGCCGGTAGGAGCCCACCTTCACGCAGATCCTGGCGGCGACCTCGTTCGGCCAGTCGACGCCGCGCGGCGTCAGGGCGTGGAAGCCCGGCGCGGCGTCGGGCGACGTCATGACGGCGCGCTCGCCCGGGCGCCCGACCGACGCGATGGTCCTGGGCGGGCGCCGCGCGATCGCGCCCAGTTGGTCGGCCAGCCCCGCCGCCGTGAGGCGCAGCGCGTGGCGAACGCCGAGCCGCGGGAGGTTGCGCAGGCCGTCGGCGAACGGCACCTGGGCGACGACCGCGGCGAGACGCGGGTCGTCCGCCGCGACGGTCACGACGTGTCCGCCGCTGAACGAGCTCCCCCAGAGCGCGACGCGATCGGGGTCGACGCCGTCCAGCCCGCGAGCGAAGGCGACCGCCGCACGCCAGTCCTCGAGCTGCCGCTGGACGTCCAGCAGCTGTCGCGGCTCCCCCTCGCTCGCGCCGAAGTGCCGGTAGTCGAACACCAGCGCCGCCATGCCGGCCGCGGCGAACCGCTCGGCGTACGCGTCGAGACGCTGCTCGCGCAGGCCGCTCCAGCCGTGGGCGAGCACGACACACGGGGCCAGGCCCCCTGCTGCGCGTGCACGGGGGGCCTGGCCCCTGTTGCACGTCCGTACAGCCATGCCGCGCATCGCTCGGCACCCGAACGGAACGTCACGTCCTCCCTCACCATGCTGCGGATCGTATCTCTGCATGAGTAGCATCGCCGCCGATGGAGATCGGCCTCTGCATGTTCCCGACGGACTACGCGATCCGCCCGGCGGAGCTGGGCCGGCTCGCGGAGGAGCACGGGTTCGACTCGCTCCTGATCCCCGAGCACACCCACATCCCCACGAGCCGACGCTCGCCGTGGCCCGGCGGCGGTGAGCTGCCGCAGGAGTACAGCCACACCTACGACCCGTTCGTCGCGCTCGGCACGATCGCCGAGGCCACCGAGCGGCTGAAGATCGGGACCGGGATCTGCCTCGTCGTGGAGCGCGACCCGATCACGACGGCCAAGGAGGTGGCGAGCGTCGACCACCTGTCGGGCGGCCGCTTCCTGTTCGGCGTCGGCGCGGGCTGGAACCGCGAGGAGATGGAGAACCACGGCACCGACCCGAGCCGCCGCTTCTCCCTGATGCGCGAGCGGATCGAGGCGATGAAGGCGATCTGGACCGAGGAGGAGGCCGAGTACCACGGCGAGCACGTGGACTTCGACCCGATCTGGTCCTGGCCGAAGCCGGTGCAGAAACCGCACCCGCCGATCCTGGTCGGGGGCAACGGCGCCAAGGTGATCGACCGCGTGCTGGCCTACGGCGACGAGTGGATGCCCAACGTGGGCCGCTCGGGCGTCGACGAACTGGCGGAGCGGATCGCCGAGCTGCGCGAGCGCGCGAGCGCGGCGGGCCGCGACGGCATCCGCGTGTCCGGGTTCGGCGCGCCGCGCGACCTCGAGTCCGTCGAGCGGCTGCGCGAGGCCGGCTTCGATCGCCTGTTCTGGTACGTGCCGCCGGAGCCCGCCGAGCAGGCCGTGCCGCGCGTCGAGCGCTATGCCGAGCGCATGCGCTCGATCGCCGGCGGTTGATGCGGCTGCTGGCGTTCAGCGACGTCCACCGAGACAGCCGCGCGGCCGCGCGACTCGCGGAGATGGCCGCGGACGCCGACGTGGTCGTCGCCGCCGGGGACTTCGCGTCGGTGCACCGCGGGCTCGAGGAGCTGATCGACATGCTGGTCGTGATCGAGACGCCGACGGTCCTCGTGCCCGGCAACAACGAGACCGACGACGCCCTGCGCGAGGCGTGCCGCGGCTGGAAGGCCGCGACCGTGCTCCACGGCGAGGGGACCGAGATCGACGGTCTCCCGTTCTTCGGCCTCGGGGGCGGCATCCCGACGACCCCGTGGCCGTGGAGCTTCGACCTCGACGAGGACGAGGCCGCCAGGCGCCTGGCGAACTGCCCGGACCGCTGCGTGCTCGTCGTCCACTCACCGCCGAAGGGGCACGTGGACGGCGGCTCGCGATCGCTGGGGAGCGAGGCGATCCTGAGGACGATCGAGGAACGGGAACCGGTCCTGGCGATCTGCGGGCACATCCACGAATGCGCCGGCGAAGAGTCGTCGATCGGGCCCACGCGCGTGGTGAACGCCGGCCCGGACGGCGTCTTCCTCGACGTCTAGGGCCGGATCGTGTGCGTGTCCGGGTTGGTCTTGGTGCAGCGGTGGTACGTGCGCACGCTGACGTTCCTCTGGCCGTTCGCCGCTCGCGTGACGATCTTCAGGACGAAGTCGTTCTTGCCCTTCGGGCGCTTCAGCGAGAAGGTCGTGATGCGGTCGCCCTTGACGCGCTTCACGTGCTTGCCGTCGACGTAGGCGTCCACCTGCACGATCCGGCTCCGCTCCGGCTGGTGGATCTTGAACCGGAGCTTGTCCTTCAGGCAGCTCGGCTTCGCGGCCTGGCATCCCTGGAGGGGACCCGGGAGCGGGAAGCCCGAGCGCTGGGCCGCCTTGATCGTGGCGGCGTCCACGGGGAACGGCGCCTCGTCCTCGTACTCGTCGAGGAAGATCGACGAGCGTCCCTGGATCAGCTTCGGCCGCGCGCACGACACGAACGGCATCGAGATCGACGCCTTCTTCACCGTGATCGACTGGCCGGTCGGCGCGTGCGCCCACCACTCGGCGTTCGACGAGGTCACCAGCACGCCCAGGCGGTGGCCCTTCGTCAGGATCCAGTCGTTGGGGTAGAGGTCGAACGACGCCGTGGTCGTGCCGGCGTCCAGCAGGTACGCGCCGCGGTTGATCAGCAGGGCGTTGCCCGCGCGGTCCACGTCGTAGGTGTTCACGACCAGGTTCCCGCGGGCCACCGACGCCTCGGTCGTGACCTTCACGTGGGGCTTGCCCGCGTGGTGGACCTCGTGGTCGAGCACGGGTGAGAAGGTCCAGATCCCGTCGCCGTTCTCGGGCAGGACCGGTCCGTCCGGGGTGTAGAGCCGCTGGGTGGTCCCGTTGTTCTCGCCGTTGTCGACGTAGGAACCGGCGTTGAGCGTCGCGCTGAGCTTGAACGAGTCGCGCGGCGGCCAGTGCTTCTCGGCGCGCCACCTCCCGTCGCTCGACTGGACCGCGAGCTTGGGGTCCTTCACGCTCGACCGCTTCCCCTTCAGGTAACGGTCGTAGAAGCGCATGACCTCGTCGAACCAGCCCTTGCGGCCCATCCGCAGCCGGCCGGTGTCCTCGTCGCGGTCGTTGCCGCGCACGTGCTCCCACTGGCCGAACCAGCCGCGCTTCGGCGCCTTCACCGCGTTGAAGTAGTCGAACGCGCCGTCGGGCTTCGTGTTGTTCTCGATGAAGCCCTGGGTCATGAAGAGCGGGGTGTGCCCCTTCCTCGCGCCCGGGATCAGGTTGCGGACCTTCCAGTAGGAGGAGCCGTGGTTCTCGTCCTGCTGGTCGGCGTGGTTGAAGACCGGGCAGCCAGGGCGCGAGGTCTCGTTGATCGCGTTCGTGTTGTAGGCGACGGTGTCGGAGGCGGTGCCGGGCGAGCCGGCGATCGCGTCGTAGAGGCCGGGCGTCAGCAGCGAGTTCACGAACCGCACGCGGTTCATGTAGAGGTAGCGATAGAGGTCGTAGACCGGCTCCTGGGAGACGACCGCCTCGAGGCCCTTCGGCGACAGGTTCTCGGCGATCAGGCCGGTGACGCCGTCGTACGACTTGCCGTAGGTGCCGACCCTGCCCGTCGACCACTTGCGCGTGGCGGCCCACTCCACGGCGGCCTTCACGTCTGCCTGCTCGCCGGGGCCGCCCCAGTCGAGGCAGCCGTTCGAGCCGCCGAAGTCGCGCAGGTCCACCATCACGAAGCTGTAGCCGCGCTTGAAGAGGTCGCCGCCGGTCTCGAAGTCGTAGAAGCGGGTGGACGGGCCGGGGCTCGCGAGCGGGTCGAACGTCGCTTCCTCGACCGGTCCGGTGACGCCGGTCTGGCCCGAGTGGTTGAAGTACGGGCCGATCGACACGATCACCGGGGTCCTGTCCTTGTCCGTGTAGCCCTTCGGCCGCAGGACGTCGGCGTGCAGCCTGACCCCGCCGGTCGACGGGATGTACGCCTGGGTCCAGGTGGCGCCAGGCGGGATCTTCGTGGCGTCATCGGTGTGCTGCTCGGCCGCGTTCGCGCCGGTCGCCAGCGCGATCGCCAGCGTCACCGCGATCGCGAGCAGTGCGTATCGAAGCGCCCCCACCGAGTCCTTGGTACCCCCCGGCGCGTCACTCCACTCCCCGATCTGTGGTCTGATTGCGTGCATGGACGCGACGCGCCGCGAGGTTGTCCGCGCGGGGCTTGCCGCCGGAGCCGGGCTCGCGGGGCTCGACTGGGCCGGCGGTCTTCAGCGCGCGCTCGCCGCCCCGGCGCGGCCCGGGCGTCTCCGCGACGTCGAGCACGTCGTGATCTTCGTGCAGGAGAACCGGTCGTTCGACCACTACTTCGGCACCCACCGCGGGGTGATCGGGTTCGGGGACCGGCGCGACCCGGAGGTGTTCGCGCAACCGGGCTTCCCGCGGCCGGGCTACGGCGGACACCTCAACCCGTTCCGGCTCAAGCGCGGCGCCGGCGGCGAGTGCGTGCACGACGTGACGCACGACTGGGGCCCGCAGCACCGCAGCTGGAACGGCGGCGCGATGGACGGCTGGGTGCGCGAGCACCTGAAGGCCGAGGGCCCCGACGACGGCCCGCTCACGATGGGCTACTACACGCGCGAAGACGTCCCGTACTACCGCGCCCTGGCCGACGCGTTCACGCTCTGCGACCGCTACCACTGCTCGGTGATCGGCCCGACCGACCCCAACCAGCTCTACGTGGTGTCGGCGACGCTCGACCCCGCGGGCAAGCACGGCGGGCCGCTGCTCGAGACGCTCTCCAACCGGGTGGGGCAGTACTCGTGGACGACGATGCCCGAGCAGCTGCGCGAGCGCGGGATCAGCTGGAGGGCGTACGCGAGCTCGGACAACTACGGGCCGACCGGCGACATGCCGTTTCCCCTCTTCAAGCAGTTCCACGAGGACCCAGGCCTCAGCGCGGGGGCGTTCTCCAACGACTTCCCCGACAAGTTCGTGGCGGATTGCCAGAGCGGCGACCTGCCCCAGGTGTCGTGGGTCTGGGGGCCGATCACGCACTCCGAGCACCCGCCCGCTCCGCTCTCGTGGGGCGAGTACACGACCGACCTCGTCCTCAAGGCGCTGACGGGCAACCGCGAGCTGTGGGCGAAGACCGCCCTGTTCATCACCTGGGACGAGAACGGCGGCTTCTTCGACCACGTGCGCCCGCCCGTGCCGCCCCCGGGCACGCCCGGCGAGTACGTGACCGTCAAGCAGCTCCCGGAGTCGGCGCAGGGGATCCGCGGCCCGATCGGGCTGGGCTTCCGCGTGCCGACGCTCGTGATCTCGCCCTTCAGCCGCGGCGGCTACGTCTGCTCGGAGCGCTTCGACCACACGTCGCTGCTCCGCTTCGTGGAGCGGCGGTTCGGCGCCGAGGTGCCGAACCTGAGCGCCTGGCGGCGGTCGGTGGTCGGCGACATGACCTCGGCGTTCGGGTTTGGTCTCACGCGGCCCGACCGCTCGGTCCCGAAGCTGCCGCCGACGTCCCTCAACGACCCCGCGATCGTCAGCGCGGGCTGCGTGACGGGCCCCGGCGGCCTCGTCGGCGCGCCAACGGTCCCGTACAGGTGCCGCCGAACCGCGGCGTGCCGAAGCAGGAGCCCGGCCGCGCGCGGCGGCGCCGG
>DATENL010000247.1:0-3732 GCA_035275105.1 Thermoleophilaceae bacterium | reverse complement strand
CTTCGCCGCCCAGGCCGTCGAGTCAGGCGCCTGGGGCGCGATCGTCTCGCCCGCGCACGCGGGTGACCTGGAGCCCACCGGCCGCCCGGCGATCGTGGCCGACGACCCGCTCGCCGCGCTCCAGTCGCTGGCGCGCGCCTGGCGGCGCGAGCTCGCCTGCCCGGTGGTCGCCGTCACCGGCTCGACCGGCAAGACCTCGACCAAGGACATCCTCGCGGCGCTGCTCCGCGGTGCGCAACACGGGGCCAGGCCACCTGTTGCGCAACACGGGGCCAGGCCACTTGTTGCACGCGTGCACGCCACCCGCGAGAACCTCAACACCGAGATCGGGCTGCCGCTGACGGTCCTCGAGGCCGAGCGCGGCACCGAGGCGATGGTGCTCGAGATGGCGATGCGCGGCGCCGGGCAGATTGCCGAGCTGACCGCGATCGCCGAGCCCGACGTGGGCGTGGTGGTGAACGTCGGGCCGGTGCACCTCGAGCTGCTCGGCACCGTCGAGCGCGTGGCAGCCGCGAAGGCGGAGCTGATCCGCGACCTGCGCCCCGGCGCCGCCTGCGTCGTCCCCGCGGCGGAGCCGCTGCTCGACCCGCACCTGCGCGAGGACCTCGACACGATCACCTTCGGCGAGGGCGGCGACGTGAGCCTTCGGTCGTTCGAGGACGGCGTCGCGCGCATCGACGCCCGCGGTACCGAGGTCGTGCTCGAGCTCCCGTACGACGAGGCGCACAACGTGCTCAACACGGTCGCCGCGGTCGCTGCCGCCAGCGCGCTGGGAGTCGTTCCAGCGGGGCGGGTGGACGTGAGCTTCTCCTCGCTGCGCGGCGAGATCGTGGAGCTCGGGGGCGGGGTTACGGTCGTGAACGACTGCTACAACGCCAACCCCATGTCGATGAACGCCGCCCTGGAGCACCTCGCGCGAAGCCCCGCGGAGCGCCGGATCGCGGTGCTCGGGACGATGGCCGAGCTGGGCGCGGACGGCGAGCGCTTCCACCGCGAGGTCGGCCGCCACGCCGACCAGCTCGGCGTGGACGTGCTGGTGACTGTGGGCGAGGCCGCGCTGCCCCTCGGATCCGATTTCGTGAACGAGAAGTACGCGGTGGCGAGTCCCGAGGAGGCCCGCGCGATCCTCGAGGAGCTCGCGCAGCCCGGCGACCGCGTGCTGATCAAGGGCTCGCGCTCCGCGGGCCTCGAGCGCGTGGTGGGCGCGGAATGAGCTCGGGAGCCGCCTGATGCTCGGCCGGATCCTGATCGCCGGGATGGCGTCCCTGTTCATGTGCCTGTTCCTGGGGCCGAAGTTCATCGAGTTCCTGCGCGCGCGGGAGTTCGGCCAGCACATCCGCGAGGAGGGGCCGGCCGGGCACCACACGAAGGCCGGCACCCCCACGATGGGCGGGATCCTCGTCTTCGTCGCGGTCGCCGTGCCGTTCCTGATCCTCTCGAAGCACGACCGCGCGAGCATGGCGATCTTCGGCACGGCGATGGCCTGCGCCATCCTGGGCTTCCTCGACGACTGGACCAAGATCTCGCACAAGCGCTCGCTCGGGCTCTCGGCGCGAATGAAGCTCGCGCTCCAGGCCCTGATCGCGCTCGCGCTCTGGTACGTGGCCACGAAGGGCGTCGGCCTGCCGAACGACCTCAACGTGCGCATGTGGGACGCGCACGTGCACCTCGGCTTCCTCTATCCGATCCTGATCTTCCTCGTGCTCGCCGGCGCGAGCAACGGGGTGAACCTGACCGACGGGCTCGACGGCCTCGCGGCCGGCTGCGCCGCGATCGTGATGCTGGCCTACACGGCCATGACGCTGTCGAACGGCACCCCGCGCATCCAGGCCCTGGCGCTGCTCTGCGCCTGCCTCGTCGGGGCCAGCGTGGGCTTCCTCTGGTTCAACTCGTTCCCGGCGGCCGTGTTCATGGGGGACACCGGATCGCTGGGGCTCGGTGGCGCGATCGCCGCCACGGCGGTGATGACCCAGACCGAGGTGCTCCTGCTGATCATCGGCGGGATCTTCGTGATCGAGGCGCTCTCGGTCGCGATCCAGGTCTTCTCGTTCCAGCGCTTCCGCAAGCGGGTCTTCCTGATGGCGCCGGTCCACCACCACTTCGAGCTGATGGCGTGGTCGGAGACGAAGATCATCCTGCGTTTCTGGATCGTCGCCACGATCTGCTCGTCGATCGGCTTCACGCTGTACCAGCAATCCATTACATGACCCCGGTGATCGCCGGGAGGGACCCGCGCGCGGCCGTCGAAGGACGTTCGGATGGCCGCCGCGAAGGGCTCCCGTCGGCGGGCGAAGCCGCCGCTCGAGTACTCGATCCTCTATACCGCCACGCTCTGCCTGCTCGCCGCCGGCGCGGTGATGGTGTACTCGGCCAGCTCGGCCGAGTCGCTGACCCAGAACGGCGATCCGGCCTTCTTCCTCAAGCGGTACGTGGTCTTCGGGGCGCTGGGCGTCGTGGCGATGCACCTGCTCTCGCGGCGCGGGCTCGAGCTGGTGCGGCGGGCCACGCCGCTCCTACTCGGAGCTGCCTTCTGCCTCACGCTCGCCGTGATGCTCCCCGGGATCGGGATCACCGTGAACGGCGCCACGCGCTGGCTCGGGGCGGGGCCGGTGCAGTTCCAGCCGTCGGAGCTCCTCAAGATCGCCCTCGTCCTCTACGCGGCGAACCTGATCGCCTCGCGGCCCCGGACGCTCCACTCGGTCCGCAACATCTGCCGTCCCCTGCTGATGGTCGTGGGCGCGGCGTGCGCCCTGCTCCTCAAGCAGCCGGACATGGGCACCGCGATGGTCATCTGCTTCGCGACGTTCGCCCTGCTCGTCGCGGCCGGGGCGAAGATGCGCCACCTGGGCACGATCTTCCTGGTGCTCGGGCTCCTGGCGATGGTGTTCGCGCTGGCGGAGCCATACCGGCGCGACCGCGTGCTGTCGTTCGTGAACCCCTGGAACGACGCCGCGGGCACCGGCTTCCAGGCGGCGCAGGCGCAGATCGCGCTCGGCTCGGGCGGGCTCTTCGGCGTCGGACTGGGGGAGAGCGTGCAGAAGAACTTCTACCTGCCCGAGGCGCACACGGACATGATCCTGGCGATCGTCGGCGAGGAGCTCGGCGTGCTCGGGGTCGCGGCGCTGGCGGCCCTCTACGGGTTGATCGCCTACGCGGGCTTCCGGACGGCGAAGCTGGCGAGGGACAAGTACGCCAAGCTGCTCGCGGCGGGCCTCACGGCGCTGATCCTCACCCAGGCGGCGCTCAACTTCTTCGCCGTGCTGGGTATGGCGCCGCTCACCGGGGTCCCGCTGCCGTTCGTGTCGTACGGCAGCTCGAACCTGGTCGTGCTGCTGGCGGCGATGGGGCTGGTGCTGAACGTCGCGGCGACCGGCGGCCGGTCGGCGGCCAAGCGCCCGCGGCGCAGGCTCGAGGCGATCGACGGCGGTTCGGATGCGGATAGCGATCGCCGCCGGGGGGACCGCGGGGCACGTCGTGCCCGCGCTGGCGATCGCCGGCGCGCTGCGGGATAGGGGCGCGGAGGTCGAGTTCGTCGGCGGCGAGCGGGCGGAGGCCGAGCTCGTCCCCGCCGCCGGCTACGAGCTCGACACGTTCGAGATCTCCGGCTTCCCACGCAGACCGTCGCTCGCGCTGCTCCGCTCACTGATCCGAGCCGGTCGTGCGCCGCGCGCCTGCCGAGCGATCATCGAGCGGCGGCGGCCGCACGTCGTCCTCGGCGGCGGCGGCTACGTC
>DATENL010000246.1:0-2791 GCA_035275105.1 Thermoleophilaceae bacterium | reverse complement strand
GCGGGCCGTCCTGCGGCGTCTGCTGGCGCGCTACACGGGACTCGCGCCGGCGGCCGTCCCGCTGCGCGCCGGGGAGCACGGCAAGCCCGGCTGCCCCGCCGCGAGCGACCTTGGCTTCAACTGCGCCAGCTCGGGCCCGGTGGCCGTGTACGCGTTCGGGCGCGGCGTGCGCGTGGGCGTGGACGTGGAGTTCCGCCCCGACGGGCGGTTCGAGGAGATGCCGGTCCGGCGCTACATGACCGACCGCGAGCGAGAGTCGCTCGACCCGGTCCGCACCTGGGTGGTGAAGGAGGCGGTTGCCAAGGGGGTCGGCATGGGCCTCGACCTGCCGCCCTTCGGGATCGAGGTGGAGCGGCTCGACCCGGACCCCGAGGTCCGCCTGACCGGGGACTGGGCGCGAGTCGACACGGCGCGCTGGCACGTGCGGCTGGTGGGCGACGAGCGCCGGGTGGCCGCGCTGGCGACCGACGCGCCGGTGGAGCTAAGCGCTCGGCGTGACGCGGTAGGCGTCGAACACTGACTCGACGTTCCGCAGCCGCTGGATGCAGGTCTTGAGGGCGGCCGTGTCCCCCACCTCGACCACGAACCGGTTCTTGACCATCGGGTGCACCACGGTGCAGCGCGCCTCGAGGATGTTGATCCCCGTCTCGGCGAACGTGCGCGAGAGGTCCTCCAGGAGGCGCGTGCGGTCCCAGCCGTCGACCTGCAGCTCGACCCGGAACGACGTCGCGCCCTCGCCCTCCCACGCGACCGGGGTGAAGCGCTCCGGGTTCCTCTGGAGGGCGCGCGCGTTGGGACAGTCGTCGCGGTGGATCGTGATGCCCTTGCCGAGCGAGATGTAGCCCAGGATGTTGTCCCCCGGCACCGGCCGGCAGCACTTCGCCAGCCGCAGCGGCACGTCGTCGATCCCCTTGACCTTGATCCCGTAGCTGCCCGAGGAGGCGGTCGGCTTCGGCACCTCCTTGCGGCTCTTGGCCAGGAGCTCCTCGCCCGCGGCGGCGGGCTCGACCGCGGCCTCGCCCTGCTTGAGCCGCTGCATCACCTTGTTGACGACGACCTTGGCGGAGATCTTCGCCCCGCCGAGCGCGATGTAGAACTCGTCGCCCTTCCTGAAGCCCATCTCGCGGATGACGTCGGCGAGCAGCGGGGAGCCGCTGATCTTCTGGGCCGGGAGGCCGGCGCGCTTGAGGTTCTCGTGGAGGATCTCGCGGCCCGTGCGCTCGGAGTCCTCGCGCCGCTCGCGCTTGAACCAGGCGCGGATCTTCGACTGCGCGCGCGTGGTCTTGGCCAGCGCGAGCCAGTCGCGCGACGGCCCGCGATCCTTCTTCGACGTGAGGACCTCGCAGATGTCGCCCGAGGTGAGCTCGTAGTGGAGCGGGACGATCTTGCCGTTGACCTTCGCGCCCACGCAGCGGTGGCCCACGTCGGTGTGGATCTCGTAGGCGAAGTCGAGCGGCGTCGAACCGGCCGGCAGCGACTTGACCTCGCCCTTCGGCGTGAACACGAAGACCTCGTCCTCGAAGAGGTCGACCTTCAGGCCCTGCACGAAGTCCTCCGGGTCCTTCAGGTCCTGCTGCCAGTCGAGGAGCTGCTCGAGCCACTGGATCCGGTCGCGGACCATGCCCTGCTGCGCGCCCGACTCGCCCTCCTTGTACATCCAGTGGGCGGCGATGCCGTACTCGGCCGTCTCGTGCATCTGCCGCGTGCGGATCTGGATCTCGAGCGGGCGCCCCTCCGGCCCGATCACCGTGGTGTGCAGGGCCTGGTACATGTTGAACTTGGGCATGGCGACCCAGTCCTTGAACCGCCCCGGGAGCGGCTTCCAGAGCGAGTGGATGACCCCGATCGCGCCGTAGCAGTCCTTGACCGAGTCGACGAGCACGCGCATGGCGGTCAGGTCGTAGATCTCGTTGAACTCGCGCCCCTTCTTGGTCATCTTCGAGTAGATCGAGTAGAAGTGCTTGGCGCGCCCTGAGATGTCGGCGTCGATGCCGACGGCCTCGAGCTCCTTCTCGAGGTAGCGGCCGGCGCGCTCCACGTAGCCCTCGCGCTCCTCGCGCTGCTGGCTGACGAGGCCCTTGATCTCCTTGTACTTCCGCGGGTGGAGGGTGGCGAACGCGAGGTCCTCCAGCTCCCACTTGATCGCGTGGATGCCGAGCCGGTGGGCGAGCGGCGCGAAGATCTCGAGCGTCTCCTTGGCCTTCTCCTGCTGCTTCTGCTTGGCGAGCGCGTCGAGCGTGCGCATGTTGTGCAGCCGGTCGGCGAGCTTGATGAGCACGACGCGGATGTCGTGCGCCATCGCGACGATCATCTTGCGGTAGTTCTCCGCCTGCTTCTCGTCGCGGCTCTGGAAGGTGATGCCGGTCAGCTTCGTGACGCCGTCGACCAGCGTCGCGACCTCCTCGCCGAACTCGTCGCGGACCTCGACGAGCGAGGCGGAGGTGTCCTCGACGGTGTCGTGCAGCAGCGCGGCGCAGAGCGTGCCCGTGTCGAGGCGCATGCCCGCGCAGATCTTCGCGACCCCCACCGGGTGGGTGATGAAGTCCTCGCCCGACTGGCGCCGCTGGTCGGCGTGCCGCTCACACGCGAATACGAACGCGCGCTCGACCCGCTCTCGGTCGACCAGCCTGCCCTCGCCCGCTTCCGCAAGCGGCGGGTCGTGCTCCTCGATGACCGCGAACAGGTCGGCGAGCATGACGCGCTGGTCGTCGGGCAGCTCGGCCGCCGCCGGGGAGCGCGTCGACGCGCGGGCGGCCGCGGGCGGGCGGGCGAAGTCGACCGGCGCGCGGGC
>DATENL010000245.1:0-17253 GCA_035275105.1 Thermoleophilaceae bacterium | reverse complement strand
CGGAGCGGGCGGCGCCGCCTTCGGCCTCCACCCGCTCCAGACGATCGCCGGGCCCGGCGCCGACCTGCGCGGCTGCGGTTGCGCGATCGCCGGCACCACGCCCGAGGCAGCCGGAGTCGCGCGACGCCTCGCGCTGGACCTCGGGATGGACCCGGTCGAGATCGCCGACGGCGACCGCGCCGCCTACCACGCATCCGCGTCGATCGCGTCGAACTTCCTCCTGACGCTCGAGGCCGCGGCGGAGGCGGTTGCCGCCGGCGCCGGCATCGCGCCGGACGAGGCGCGACGGTTGCTCGGCCCGCTCGTGCGGACGACCGTCGAGAACTGGCTCGCGCTCGGTCCCGAGCGGGCGCTCACCGGCCCGGTCGCCCGCGGCGACGACGAGACGGTGGCCGCGCAGCGCGCCGCCGTGGCGGGGGCCGCGCCGGACCTCCTCGTCCTGTTCGACGAACTGGTCGACCGGACCCGGAAGCTCGCGCGGGCGGAGGTCCTCGCATGAGGACGGTCCGCTCGGTCGCCGAGCTGCGCGCCGCGCTCCGTCCCCTGCGTGCCGAGGGAACAGTCGGACTGGTTCCGACCATGGGCTACTTCCACGAGGGGCACCTGTCGCTGATGCGCGGCGCGCGCGCCGACTGCGCGACCGTGGTGGTCTCGCTGTTCGTCAACCCCGCGCAGTTCGGGCCGGGCGAGGACCTGGCGGCCTACCCGCGCGACGAGGAGCGCGACGCGGCCCTCGCGGCCGAGCAGGGGGTCGACCTTCTGTTCGCCCCTCCGCTCGACGAGGTCTACCCGCCGGGCTTCGACGCGACGGTCGAGGTCGGGGGCCTGACCGACGTGCTTTGCGGCGACCCCGCCCGGCGCGGGCGCGAGCACTTCCGCGGCGTGACCACCGTCGTGACCAAGCTCCTGAACATGGTTCAGCCCGACGCCGCCTACTTCGGGCAGAAGGACGCTCAGCAGGCGATCGTGATCCGGAAGATGGTGCGCGACCTCGACATCCCGGTCCGGATCGAGGTCCTGCCCACCGTCCGCGAGCCCGACGGGCTGGCGATGAGCTCGCGGAACGCCTACCTCGACGCCGCCGAGCGCGAGCGAGCGCTGGCGCTCAGCCGCGCGCTGCGCGCCGCCGACGCCGAGGTCGCCGCCGGCCACGTCGACGCCGCGAGCGTGCTCGCGGCGGCGCGCCGGGAGCTCGACCGAAGCGGCGTCGAGCCCGAGTACCTGGAGCTTCGCTCAGCCGACGACCTGTCGCCCGCCCAGCGGGTGAACGGGCGGACGCTTCTGGCAGTGGCCGCGCGCGTCGGGCGCGCACGGCTCATCGACAACACCGTCCTGGGGGGCACATGAGACGCACCATGCTCAAGTCGAAGATCCACCGCGGCCGGATAACCGGCAGCGACCTGAACTACGTCGGCTCGATCACCGTCGACGCCGACCTGCTCGAGGCGGCCGACATCCGCGAGCACGAGCTGGTGCACGTGCTCGACGTCGACAACGGGGCGCGCTTCGAGACCTACACGATCGCCGGCGCGCCGGGCTCCTGCGAGATCAAGGTCAACGGCGCCGCCGCGCGTCTCGTCCACACCGGCGACACCGTGATCGTCGTCTCGTACGCGGAGTACGACGAGGCTGAGCTCGAGTCCTACTCCCCGCTGGTGGTGCACGTGAACGAGGACAACCGCATCGTCACGGTCGACGACGCCGTCGCGGAGCTGCTGTCGTGAGCGCGGGCGCACGGGTCTCCCCCGCCCCGCCAGCCAAGCGGCCGGCGGTCACCCTCTCCAAGCTGGCCGAGAAGAAGGCTCTGGGCGAGCCGATCGTGATGGTCACCGCCTACGACTACCCGAGCGCCCAGGTGGCCGAGGCCGCCGGCGTCGACGTCGTCCTCGTGGGCGACTCGGGCGCGATGACCGTGCTCGGTTACCCCAGCACCGTCCCGGTGTCGGTCGAGGAGATGCTGATGCTGGCCGGCGCCGCACGGCGCGGTCTGACCACGCCGATGCTGGTCGGCGACCTGCCCTTCGGCTCCTACGAGGAGTCGAACGAGCAGGCGATCCGCTCCGCCCAGCGCTTCGTAAAGGAGGCCGGCTGCGACGCGGTCAAGCTCGAGCGCGGCGGGACGTCGGTGGAGCGCGCGCGGGCGATCGTCGGGGCCGGGATCCCGGTGATGGGCCACGTCGGGCTCACCCCCCAGACCGCCACCGCGCTCGGCGGCTACCGCTCGCAGGGGCGCACCGCGGAGCGGGCCGTGGAGGTCACGCGCGACGCGCTCGCGCTCGAG
The DNA here is from genome assembly GCA_035275105.1 of Thermoleophilaceae bacterium. Taxonomy (GTDB): domain Bacteria; phylum Actinomycetota; class Thermoleophilia; order Solirubrobacterales; family Thermoleophilaceae; genus AC-37. The sequence goes on along the minus strand of DATENL010000245.1, from coordinate 14,972 downwards.
GAGGCCGGCTGCTTCGCGATCGTCTTCGAGGCGGTCCCGGCCGCGCTGACCGAGACCGTCATGCCGCGCCTGGAGGTGCCGGTGATCGGGATCGGGGCCGGCCCCGCCACCGACGGACAGGTGCTGGTGTTCCACGACCTGCTCGGGATCTACGACGGTCACGCCGCCCGGTTCGTCAAGCGCTACGGCAACGTGCGCGCCGCGATGGTCGAGGGCGTCGAGGCGTTCGCGGAGGACGTGCGCGAGCGCCGCTACCCGGCGCCCGAGCACGGCTACACGATGGCGCCGGACGAGCTCGAGCGGCTGCGCGTTCTCCTTGGCGACCTATAGCGGCGAGCTGCGGCTCACGACCGCCGGCGACGGCGACACGATCGACCTCACGGAGGGGGTCGAGCGCGTCGTCGCGCAGTCGGGGGCGACCGACGGCGCGGTGAGCGTGTTCGTGCCCGGCTCGACGGCCGCGATCACGACCATGGAGTTCGAGCGCGGCGGCGTGCACGACCTGAAGGAGGCGCTCGACCGGCTGATCCCGCCGGAGGGCGACTACGAGCACAACCGCCTGAACCACGACTCGAACTCGCACGCCCACATGCGCGCGGCGATCGTGGGGCCGTCCGAGACGTTCCCGCTCGCGAACGGCAGCCTGCGCCTCGGCACCTGGCAGCAGGTCGTCCTGCTGGACTTCGACGACCGGCCGCGCGAGCGCACGGTGGTCGTGACGGTTACGTCGTAGGGGCGGCTAGCTCGCCGGAACGTTGAGCACGCAGGGCGTGCCCTCGCTCTGGTCCTTCACGACGTTGCCCGCGACGTCCTTGGCCGTGACCTTCAGCAGCTTGCCGGTCACCGTCACCTCGGCATAGCTGTAGACGTTGAGGTTCGAGCAGGACATGCCGGGGCCGTTCGGCGGCGGCGCACCGAAGAAGGCGTCCACGGCACCGCCATTCTCGCTGCCCGTCGCCTGGTTGATCTCGCGCTCGAACGTCATCGTCGAGACCGGCCCGGTCACGAACTCCCTGTACGGGCTGTTCTGCGGGCCGCCCTCCTCGAGGGTCTTGTAGCGCACCACGTTGACCATGTTCGCGTGCACGTCGGTGGCCAGCCAGACGACGTTCTTGACGCCGGCGTTCTGGAGTGCGTGCAGGACACGCTTGCGCTCTGCCTCGTAGCCCTCCCAGCGGTCGTACGGCAGCGCGTAGAACTGCTGGATCGGAAGCTCGTTGATGATGACCTTGAACTTGGCCTTCGACGCCTTCACCTGATTGATGAACTTGTCGCGCTGCGCGATTCCGAGGAAGGTGCGCTTCGGATCGTTGATCTTGTTCTTGCACGCCTGCGACACAGGTGAGCTGAACGACGGGATCAGGACCGAGAAGAGGTCGCGCGTGCTCTGGGGCGCGGTCGGCGCCAGGTCGGGCTCGCCGGTCTGCGGGTTGTCGCAGGTGTGGTTGGCCGACGCCTTGCCGCTGCGGAACGAGCGCTCGTCGAGCCGGAAGACCTCGAGGTTCTTGCCCCAGGGCTGCTTGATGTAGGTGCCGGCCGAGGGCGTGTAGCGCACCGGCATGTACTCGCGGAACGCCTTGACGCCGGCGTTGTAGATCGCGGCGCCGTGCTCGGGCTTCGAGAAGTCGTTGCGGAACTCGTGGTCGTCCCAGTTGTTGTAGATGCCCGTCGCCGCGCGCAGCAGCTGGAGTGCCGGTACCGCCAGGTTGAGCTTGTACTTCGCCCGCTTCGCCGGCACCGTGGCGGCGAGCGGGTGGCCCGCGACCTCGCTGTCCGAGTAGATCGTGTCGCCCAGGTTGATGTTGAAGTCGTTGTTCTCGAGCGCCATCCGCCTGTAGACGCCGAAGTTCTCGGCGCCGAGGCCGTTGTTGCCCTTGAGGTTGTTGTAGAAGATGTTCTTCTGGCCCTTGGCCCGCTCGGCATCGGCGTCGCCGGAGATCGCGAACCTGACTCGCTTGTCCGCGGTGCTCAGGGGCGGCGTGCGGAAGTGCCCGGTGACGCTCTTGTTGTCGCCCTTGCGGAAGCGGTAGTAGTAGTCCTTCCCGCCCTTGAGCTTGCCCACGACGACCCCAACGGTGTTGTCGGTGGCGGCGGTCGCGCTCAGGTTGTCGATCGTGCGCTTGTTCTGGAAGTTCGCGCCGGGCGCGATCTCGAGCTTCAGCTTGCCGGTGCTGTCGGAGCGCGTCCAGAGCAGTGCCGAGGTGGGCTTGACGTCCGCGGCGGCCACGCCGAACTTGAAGCCGGCGGCGGAGGCCGGTGCGGCGGACGCGGCGGTCAGCGCCGTGGCGCAGGCCGCGGCCACGAGCCCGCGACGAAGGGTGGGGTACGACCGCATCGGGGCCGCACTCTAGCGCGAGTCGGCGGGCTCGGCCGACACGCTTAACAAAAGCTCACGCGAACGCCTACCAGCCGCTCGCCCGCAGCAGGTAGCCGTAGTAGCGGTTGCCGACGGGCGAGTGGGCGGGATCGCCGGTGAACCCGATCGCGGGGTTGGCGGCGTTGTCGGCCGCCGCGGCCGCCACCAGCTGCTGGATCGTCTCGGCGGGCGTGCCGGCGCACGCGCCGGAGGCGAAGCACAGCTCGGCGACGCCGGTTGCCCCCGGCGCGGCGAGGCTCGTGCCCGACTGGACCGCGTAGGTGCTCCCCTTGTAGGTCGAGTTGAGGCAGACGCCGGGCTCGGCCACCGTGTGCGCCCGGTCTGCCGGGCTGCTCACCCAGTCGCTGAAGACGGCGTACGCGTCGTCGGTCTCGCCGCTCCGGCACGTGATCGACCCGCCGCCGCCCGCGACCCCGTTCCCGTCGGCCAGCGCCGTCACGCTCAGGACCTCGTCGTAGCCCATCGGCGCCTGGGCGGTGTTCGTCGAGATGTCGAGGGCCGAGTTCGCCATCGCCGTGACCCACAGCACGCCCGCGGCCGCCGAGGCGCAGATCGCCTGGTGGAGAGGGTCGCTGTTCGTGTTGCCGCAGTTGCCGTCGTCCTGCTTCGGGAGCGCGGAGACCTGGCTGAAGTTCGCGACCCTGATCCCGAGCGACGCGGCGTTGGCCGTCACCCAGTCCACGCCGCAGACCTGGCTGGAGCTCGTGCCGCTGCCGGCCGAGTTGACCGTCCGCACCGCGTACAGCGGCACCGCGGGCGCGATCCCCACGACCCCGTAGGCGTCGTCCCGTGCGCCGACGATCCCTGAGACGAGCGTGCCGTGCCCGTTCGCGTCGTTGTAGGTCCCGTCGTTGTAGGTGTCGATCGCGCCGAGGCAGTTGACGCCGCCGGCCACGTTGAGCTCGGGGTGGGTCAGGTCGATCCCGGAGTCGACGATCGCGACCGGCGGGCCCGCCAGCGAGCCGGCCGCGTCGCCGGAGAGCTGGCTCGACAGGTCGCCGTCTGCGCGGTTGATGCCGGTGGGCAGGGTCTGCGGCGTGTTCCACGGCGGCGGGGGCGGCGGGGGCGGCGGGGGCGGCGGCTTCGCCTTCCCGAGCGCCACGTCGGCTCGCCGGTCCTGGACCACGTAGTCCACCCGCGGGTCCGCCTTCACCACCGCGAGCGCCGCGCCCGGCAGCTGGGCGGCGTAGCCGTTGAGCGCGTGCCCGTACACGTGCACGACCTCCACGCCGGCCAGACTCGACACGTCGGCGACGGCGTCGGTGAGGTTGGCGGAGTCCTTCAGGACGACGATGTACTGGCCCGGGATCGGGGCAGAGTCAGCGGCGGCGGACGCCGGCACGGCGAGGAAGAGCGAGCACAGCAGCGTGACGAGCACACGGCGACCGGACAACTGAACCTCCAGGTAGGGGTACGCGAAGCTGCGTACTCGTCCCCCGAACGGGGTGTTTCAAAACCCGGTGACTGGATACTTGCGCCGGCCCTGCCGTGATCAGCCGCTGTTCGCGTTCGTGAACTCGATCTCGCGGATGACCTTCGCCGGCACGCCCGCGGCGATGGTGCCCGCAGGGATGTCCTTGGTCACGACGCTGTTGGCGCCGATCACGCAGCGGTCGCCGATGGTCACCCCGGTCGTCACCACGCAGTTGACGCCGAACCAGCAGTTGGAGCCGACCCGAGTCGGGCCCTTCGAGGTGAAGCCCTGCCAGGTGACGGGAGTGTCCGGGTCGTCGTAGCGGTGCGCGGCGTCCGACACGAAGCAGCCGTTGGCGAACATCGTGTGGTCGCCGATCGTCACGCGGTCCTGGGCGGCGACCATCGTCCCCATGTTCAGGAAGCAGCCCTCGCCGATCTCGACCCGTCCCGAGTCGGCGATCGTGATCCAGCAGCCGGGCTCGAGCAGCGTGCCGCTGCCGATCGCGAGCCGCCCGTCGTCGAGCGACTCGAGGACGTTGCCCTGGACCGGGAAGCGGATGAACGCCTCCGCGCGGAGCATGTGCAGGTGGATCCGGGCGCGCCGCCAGGGAAGCGCGTTGCGCTCGTACCAGAGCCATTTCTGGAGGTAGAGCTTGGCTCGGGGGTTCACGCGGCCGCGGCGAGCTTCTTGCGCGGCCCGCGGCCTCCGCCGCGGCGCCGTGCCGGCCGCGGCGCCGGCTCGACGATGCCCTCGAGGAAGCGGCCTGTGTGCGAGCCGGGCGTGGCTGCGACCTGCTCGGGCGTGCCCTCGGCGACGACCAGGCCGCCCTCCTCGCCGCCCTCGGGCCCGAGGTCGATAAGCCGGTCGGCCGTCTTGATCACGTCGAGGTTGTGCTCGATGACCACCACGGTGTTGCCGGCGTCCACCAGCCGCCCGAGCACGTCGAGCAGGCGCTCGACGTCGGCGAAGTGGAGGCCCGTGGTCGGCTCGTCGAGGATGTAGAGCGTCCGCCCGGTGGCGACCTTCGACAGCTCGGTCGCGAGCTTCACGCGCTGCGCCTCGCCGCCCGAAAGCGTGGTGGCCGGCTGACCCAGCCGGATGTAGTCGAGGCCCACGTCGTGGAGGGTCTGGAGCCGCCGGCGGATCTTCGGGATGTGCTCGAAGAAGCTGAGCGCCTCCTCGACCGGCATCTCCAGCACGTCGGCGATCGTCCGGCCCTTGAACCGCACGTCGAGGGTCTCGCGGTTGTAGCGCTTGCCGTGGCACTGCTCGCACGGCACGTAGACGTCGGGCAGGAAGTGCATCTCGATCTTGATCTGCCCGTCGCCCCGGCAGACCTCGCAGCGGCCGCCCTTGACGTTGAACGAGAAGCGGCCGGGCTTGTACCCCCGCGCCCGCGACTCCTGGGTGCGCGAGAAGAGGTCGCGGATGTGGTCGAAGACGCCGGTGTAGGTGGCGGGGTTGGAGCGCGGCGTCCTGCCGATCGGCGACTGGTCGATGTTGATGATCTTGTCGACCTGCTCGAGGCCCGTGACGCGGCGATGGGTCCCGGGCCGCATCTTGGCTCGGTGCAGCTTGTTCGCGACCGCCTTGTAGAGGACCTCGTTGACGAGCGTCGACTTGCCCGACCCTGACACGCCGGTGACGCAGCAGAGCACGCCCAGCGGGACCCTGACGTCGACCTTCTGGAGGTTGTGCTGGGCCGCGCCCTCGATCTCGATGTGGCCGGCGGGGCGGCGGCGCTTGGCCGGCACCGGGATCTCGCGCGTGCCGACGAGGAACTGCCCGGTGAGCGAGTCGGCCACCCGCATCACGTCCTCGGGCGCGCCCTCGGCGATGATCCGGCCGCCGTGCTCGCCGGCGCCCGGGCCCAGGTCGACCAGGTGGTCCGCCGCGCGCATCGTGCCCTCGTCGTGCTCGACCACGATGACCGTGTTGCCGAGGTCCCTCAACCGCTCCAGCGTCGAGATCAGCCGCGCGTTGTCGCGCTGGTGGAGCCCGATCGACGGCTCGTCGAGGATGTAGAGGACGCCGACCAGGCTCGAGCCGATCTGCGTGGCCAGCCGGATCCGCTGGGCCTCGCCGCCCGACAGCGTGCCGGCCGCGCGCTCGAGCGACAGGTAGCCGACACCCACGTTGTCGAGGAAGCGCAGCCGCTCGTCGATCTCGCGCAGGACGAGCCGCGCGATCTGGCGCTCGGTGTCGCTGAGCTCGAGCTCCTCGAACCACTCGATCGTGCGTCGCGCGGACATCCGCGTGACCTGGTGGATGCCGAGCCCGCCCACGCGCACCGCCAGGCTCTCCGGTCGCAGCCGGGCACCCTCGCACTCGGGGCACGGCCGCACCGACATGTACTCCTCGATCTTCTCGCGGCTGTAGTCCGAGTCGGTCTCGCGGTAGCGGCGCTCGAGGTTGGGCACGATGCCCTCGAACGTGGTGGTGTACGAGCGCCGGCGCCCGAAGCGGTTGCGGTACGAGATGTAGAGCCGGTCGCCGCTCGTCCCGTACAGGAAGCAGTCCTGGACGTCCTCGGCCAGGTCGTACCACTGCGTGTCCATGTCGACCTCGTAGCGGTCCGCGATCGCCTGCGTCATCTGGTCGTAGTAGTTGGACGCCGACGTGGCCCACGGCAGGATCGCTCCCTCGTTCAGCGTCAGGCTCGGGTCCGGCACGATCAGCTCGGGGTCGATCTCCATCTGCGTGCCGAGGCCGGTGCAGCGCGGGCAGGCGCCGTGCGGGGAGTTGAACGAGAACATCCGCGGCTCGAGCTCGGGCATCGAGGTGCCGCAGTGCAGGCAGGCGAAGCGCTCGGAGTAGGTGCGCACCTCCGACGTGTCGACCAGCTCGATCTCGACCATGCCCTCGGCGATCCCCACGGCCGTCTCGATCGAGTCCGCCAGCCGCTTGCGGATGTCCGCGCGCATCATCAGCCGGTCGACGACGACCGCGATGTCGTGCTTGTACTTCTTGTCGAGGGCGATGTCCTCCTCGAGCCGGCGCAGCTCGCCGTCCACCTTGACCCGCGTATAGCCGTCCGCCCGCAGCTCCTCGAAGAGCTTGCCGTACTCGCCCTTTCGCCCGCGGACCACCGGCGCGAGCACCATGAAGCGCGTGCCCTCCGCCAGCGTCATCACCTGGTCGATGATCTGCTCGGCCGACTGCGCGGCGATCGGCCGGTCGCAGTTGGGGCAGTGGGGGTGGCCGATCCGCGCCCACAGGAGCCGCAGGTAGTCGTAGATCTCGGTGACCGTGCCGACGGTCGAGCGCGGGTTGCGCGACGTGGTCTTCTGGTCGATCGAGATCGCCGGCGAGAGGCCCTCGATCGAGTCCACGTCCGGCTTGTCCATCTGGCCGAGGAACTGGCGCGCGTAGGCCGACAGCGACTCCACGTAGCGGCGCTGGCCCTCGGCGTAGATCGTGTCGAACGCAAGGCTCGACTTGCCCGACCCGGAGAGCCCGGTGATCACGATCAGGGAGTTGCGCGGCAGCCTGACGTCGACGTCCTTCAGGTTGTGCTCACGGGCCCCTGAGACCACGAGTTGACCGGCCTGGTTCACATAAGCCAGTCTAGGCGGCGCCTCCGCTAGGTTGGGCTCGCTTGTGCGCCGGAGACCGCTAACTGCGCTGCTTGCCGCGCTATTTGTCTGCTGCCTGACAGCCGCGCCCGCCGGAGCCAGGATTCGAACGCTCAGCTACCGGTTCGGACCAATCGACGTGGGCCCCTATCAGGCCGTGAAGGAGTCGAACGCCGTCAGGACGCCGGCGCTGAGCGGCTCGATCACCTCCATGAGCGCGCGGGTGGTGGACCGGCGGGGCCACGTGATCCCACAGAGCCAGGTGATGCTGCACCACCTCGTCTTCTTCAACGGCGGCCGGTCCGGGGCGACGCGCCACGACAACACCTGCGGCACGCACCGCACGCCGCAGCGCTTCTTCGGCACGAGCGAGGAGCTCCGCGACCTCACGCTGCCGGGTGGCTACGGCTACCCGATCGACCGCCGCGACAGCTGGAAGTCGGCGTGGATGCTGATGAACCACACGCACCGCGCGCGGAGGGCGTGGGTCCGCTACCGCGTGACGATCGACACCTCGGACGCGCTGAAACCGGTCGATCCCTACTGGGTCAGCATCATCCCCTGCGGCGCCGATCCTCAGTACAGCGTGCGTGGGAACGGGCGGGCGGGCTCCACGTACACGCGCAAGCGCGTATGGAGGGTGCCGCACACCGGCCGGATCGTCGCCGTCGGGGGGCATCTGCACGGCGGCGCGCGAGTGCTCAGGCTGAAGCAGCCGCGGTGCGAGCGGACGCTCGTGACCTCGAAGCCGACCTACGGCCAGCCGGACGACCCCGTCTACCGGGTCACACCCCTCCTCCACGAGCCAGACCCGCTCAACATCACCTGGTGGCAGTCGCCGACGGGCATCCCGGTCATCAAGGGCGAAAAGCTCGTCGTTGCCTCGGACTACGACGGCCAGCGCCCGCACATGCGCGTCATGGGCATCGACCACCTGTACATCGCGCGCGACGCGAAGGCCGACCGTGGGTGCACCCCGATGCCCGCCGACGCGCAGGAGCTCGGCCCGGACTGGATCGGCCGAACCGCGCCGCCGCACGTGAAGCTCACGATGGCGCAGATGGGATCGGACGGACGCGCGCATGCGGTCAGCCGGCTCGCGGGGAAGACCGTCAGGTTCCGCGACGACGCGAAGGTCCGCGAGTTCGGAGCGGCCTACCACCCGAGGAAGGTCTCGATCCCCCTGGGCGGGCGGGTGCGCTGGAGCTTCGGAGACCCCGACGAGCACGACGTGACGCTCGTCGACGGGCCGGTCGGGTTCGGCAGCCCGTGGAGCAGCCGCGGCGAGCGCTGGCAGCGCCGCTTCGACGTTCCCGGTACATACAGGCTGTTCTGCTCGCTGCACCCGGCGTACATGCCGCAGGTCGTGAGGGTGCGGCCGAGGTAGCAGTCCTACGGCTTCGGCCGCACCTTCCACATCGCCACGCCGTGGCGCGGGATCTCGGCCCGCACGGCGTCGTCCGCCTCGAGCAGGGAGGTCCTGTGCGCCCACAGGTCGCGCACCTGGTAGCGCTGGGCGTCGCGCAGGCCGGGCACGGCGCTCAGGCGGACCTTCCGCGTGCGCGCGCCCCCCGACCGGTTGAAGAGCAGCACGGCGACCGCCCGGTGGCTGAGGGGCTTGACCCAGAGCTCGACCCCGCTCTTGCGGCCGACGCGACGCGCCTGCCGCCCGCGCGGGTCCTGGTCGACCGCGATCACCTCCTCGTTCCCGAGCACCGCGAGATCCTGGGCCGAGGCGCCCGCCACGTCGTAGCCGGCCAGGAGCGGCGCCGCCAGCACGCTCCAGAGGCTGAAGTGGGCCCGCTCCTCGTCCTGGCTGAGGGCCGCGCTGCCGACCTGGAGCATGTCGGGGTCGTTCCAGCCGCCGGGGCCCGCGAAGCGGTGCAGCGGCGCGTCGACGTCCAGCGAGCGCAGGACCCCCTTCCAGGTGCCGTCGGCGTCCGCCGAGATCCGCCAGGTGTTGCCGTAGGCGGACGCCCAGCGCCAGGGGTCGTCGACTCCCGGCGTGCTGACGGTCACGAGCATCTTCCGGCCCGAGTGGGCGGCGGCGCGCGCCACCCTCGCGTAGACCGCTCGCGGGTCCTTCTCGTCCGGCACGTTGCACCAGTCGACCTTGACGTAGTCCACCTCCCACGACGCGAAGCGCCTCATGTCCTTCGGGTAGCGGCCCATGCTGCCGGGGTGCGGGTGGGTGCAGATCCGCGGCCCGGCCGAGGTGTAGATGCCGAACCGGAGGCCGAGCGCGTGGATGCGGCGGCCGAGATCGCGCATGCCGCTCGGGAAGGTCTCGCGGTTCCCGCGCAGGTTCCCGTTCGAGTCGCGCTTCAGGTCCTCCCAGCAGCCGTCGACGTTCACGTAGCGGTAGCCGCGCGCGGCCAGGCCGCTGTCGACCAGCGCGTGCGCGTTCCGCATCACGATGTCCTCCGTCACGCCACAGTGCGCCGTGTACCAGCTGTTCCAGCCCATCGGCGGCGTTCGCGCCAACCCGTTGTCCAGCGCGGACGCGGGCGGCGCGAGCGACAACGCGACTGCGATCACGCCAAGGACTGCGATTCGGGCCATGGCCACCCAAGTTAGTCCAGAGGCCCTAATACACTCGCCACAGGAGGTATCGCGCCGGGGGCCGCGCAGGGGGTACTGGCTCGCGGGCGAAAACCGATGTTGATGAGCCGTCGCAACATCACGCGCCTCACGCTGATCGTCGTCGTCACGACGTTCGCGTTCGCCTGCGCGCCCGCGCTCGGGGCCAAGAAGATGGAGATGGGGCTCCAGGACGACGGAGCCTTCGTCTCGGAGGTCAACCTGAAGCGGTCCAAGGCGCTCAAGCTCGCCGACCAGCTCAAGGTCACGCGCATCCGCGTGAACATCCAGTGGGCGAAGGTCGTGAACAGCCCGGGCAAGAAGAAGCGCCCGAAGAAGCGCCGCTACGACTTCGCCTCCTACGACGCGCTGATCAACGCCGCCAAGCGCCGCGGCATCAAGCTCCAGGTGAACATCACCGGCATGGCGCCGGCCTGGGCCACCAACAACCACAAGGTGGGCGGCGACCGGCCCAACACCAAGTACTTCAAGGAGTTCGCGCGCGCCGTCGTCAAGCACTTCCGCAAGCACGTGGACCGCTACGCGATCTGGAACGAGCCGAACTACAAGGCCTGGCTCGGACCGTCGAGCGCCTCGCCGAAGCTCTACCACAAGATCTACAAGACCTCGTACGACCTCGTCCGCAAGTACAACCCGAAGGCCAAGATCCTGATCGGGGAGACGGCCCCGTACGGGCAGGACGGGCGCGCCACGCCGCCGCTCGAGTGGCTGCGGCGGCTCGCCAAGTACGGCCGGCTGCGCGCCGACGGCTACGCGCATCACCCGTACGACTTCCGCCACAGCCCCGACTACGACTACCCGGGAAGCGACAACGTGACGATGTCGGGCCTCAGCCGGCTGACGAAGCAGCTCGACAAGCTCAAGAAGGAGAAGAAGCTGCTCACTCCCAAGGGCAAGGCGCTCGACGTCTACCTGACCGAGTACGGCTACATGCGCAGCGGCAAGTACAAGGTCTCGGAGAAGACGCGGGCCAAGTACCTGACGAGGGCCTTCCAGCGGGCGCTCGACAACCCGCGCGTCAAGCAGATGACGCAGTACCAGCTCGTCAGGCCGCCGTGGGCGCGCGACAACTTCGACACCGGCCTCGTCTCGAAGAAGAAGGGCAAGCCCACCGGCGCCTTCAGGGCGCTCGCGAAGTGGGCCAAGAAGCAGGCCCAGAAGCACAAGATCCTCGTCGCCCGCAAGCCGCGGACCGCGAGCAAGCGGTCCCCGCTGCCGAGCCTGCCGCTGCCGTAGGCCCCGGCGCGCGGGCGCCGCCGCCCGCGTTTGGTTAACCTATTTTTCGTGGCGGAGGGGCGCTACTCGCTGGCCGGGAGGACCGTGCTCGTTACGGGCGCCGCGCGCGGGATCGGCGCGGAGGCCGCGCGCCGGATGGCCCGGCGCGGGGCGCGGCTTGCCCTCGTCGGGCTCGAGGCCGACCAGCTCGCGTCCGTGGCCGCGTCGTGCGGGCGCGACGCGATCTGGCTCGAGGCCGACGTGACCGACCGCGCGGCGCTCGAGGACGCGGTCGAGACCACCGTCCGGACGCTCGGCGGCATCGACGTCGTGATCGCGAACGCCGGGATCGGAGCCGGCGGGATGCTCGTCAGGTCAGATCCGCAGGCGATCGAGCGGGTCCTCGAGATCAACCTGATCGGAGCGGTACGAACGCTTCGCCTCTGCCTCCCCCACGTCATCGAGCGCCGGGGCTACATGGTGCCCGTCCTGTCGATCGCGGCGCTCGTGCAGGCGCCCGGCCTGGCGGCTTACGCGGCGAGCAAGGCGGGGCTCGAGGCGTTCACCAACTCGCTCAGGATCGAGGTCGGGCACCTGGGGGTGGGCGTCGGGACCGCCTACTTCTCCTGGATCGAGACCGAGATGGCGAAGGCGATCGAGGACCGGCGCGACTTCGCGGTCATGCGCAGCTCGCGCGGCGGGCCGCTGGCGAAGACCTACCCGGTGTCCGTGGCCGCGGACGCCCTCGTGGACGGTGTCGAGCGCCGCGCCCGCTTCGTCGCGGCGCCGGGCTGGATCCGGGCGATGCTCGTCCTGCGGGGCGTGCTCCAGCCGCTGGTCGAGCGGCGGGTGCGCGACAAGATGCCGGAGCTCGACCGGCTCTCGGCCGAGGAGGCCGAGCGGCTCGGAGAGCGCGCCGACGCGCCCATGGGCCCGGGCGGGGAGGCGGCCCTGCGCTCGCCCGCCGCCTCGCGCTGACAGACCGCTAGTCGACCCGCTGGGCGCGCATCGCGGCCTCGCCGCCGGCGCCCGCGAGCGCCGTCGCGTCGTCCCCCATGCGCTCCACCTTCTCGGCTCCCAGCCGGTCCAGCTCGGCCATGTTGTCGCCGAGCTGCGTCTCCGTGAGGTGAGGGACCACCCCGCGCACCAGGATCATCGCCTTGATCCAGCCCGGATAGGCGATCCAGCGGGAGCGCCGCTCGATGCCACGGATCGTGGCCTCGGCCGCCCTGGTCGCCGGGTAGGTCTTCGACAGCGGCCAGCGCAGCGAGCCGCGCAGCAGCTCGAAGTCGGGGTGCTCGTCGCCGCCGCGCACCAGCTCGGTGTCGATCCACGAGTAGTAGGCCACGCCGACGTCGACGCCGCGGTGGCGCACCTCCATGCGCAGGGCGTTCGCAAAGCCCTCCACGCCGCACTTGCTGGCCGAGTACGCGGCCAGGCCGGGCGCCGGCCCGATCGCCGACACAGAGGCGTTCTGCAGCAGGTAGCCGCGGCGCGCGCTCACGTGCGGGAGGCACAGCTTGAACGTGCGGATGGCGCCGATCAGGTTGATCTCCACGACCTGCTCGAGCCGGCTCAGGTCGGCGTGCGCGATCGCGCCGCCGGTCGCCACACCTGCGTTCGCCATCGCAACGTCGATGCCGCCGAGGCGATCGACCGTGCCGTCGACGGCGCGCTCCAGCGCCTCCCGGTCCCGCACGTCGGCCTCGAACCAGACCGCGTCCAGGCCGCACTCCGCCGCGACGCGCTCGAGCATCTCGGGCTCGAGCCCGACCAGCGACACCCGCGCCCCGCGCCGCGCCGCGTGCCGGGCGACCTCGGCGCCGATCCCCCGGGCGGCCCCGGTGATCAAGACCGACTTGCCGGCCAGCGAGTAGCGCGCGCGAGCCATCGCGCGGAGCGTAACGCGGCTGGCTCAGGCGCGGCTAGCCGCCGACGCGCGCGTAGACCTCGTCGAGCAGGGCGTCCTGATCGTCGAGCTCGAAGTTCTGCTCGAGGTAACGCGCCGTCTCGTCGCGAGGCGTGCCGTTCAGCGCCATGTTCAGAGCGATCAGACGGGCGCCCTCGGCGCCGCGGATCGACCTGCCGCTGGAGGCCGGCTCGGGCTCGGGCTCGGGTTCCGGCTCGGGCTCGGGTTCCGGCTCGAGCTCCGGCTCCGCCACGGCGGTGTCGGCCTCGGCTACCGGCTCCTCCTCGTAGACGTCGGCGGCCTCGGCCTCCACGGCGGCGACCTCGTCGCCTCCCGACTCGACCTCGACCTCGGCCTCGACGGCCGCGACGCCGGCGACCACCTCGGGCTCGGCGTCGACGGGCCCGGCGTCCTCGACGGCGCTGCCGCCGCCACCGCCGGCCTCGAGCCGGTCGCTCCGCACCGACGCGAACTCGGCGCGGAACGCCTCGAGCTCGCCCTGGAGCGAGCCGGCGCCGTTGTTCAGGTTCTCGACGAGGGCGTTGGCCGCGGAGCGCAGCTGGCCCAGCAGGCGGTCGATCTCCGACTCGACGCTGCCCGCTCGCTCCAGCATGCGGTCGCTGGCCTCCTCGGCCTTGCGGACCCGCTCGACGGCGTCCGAGTCGGCTCGCTCGCGGGTCTCTCGCGCGCGCTGGCCGGCGTCGGCGGTGATCCGGCGGGCCTCGTCCTCGGCCTGTGCCTGGATGTCGGCGGCACTCTTCTCCGCCGCCTCGACGATCGATCGGACCTGCTCGGCCGCGGCGCTCGCAAGCGATGCCGGCGACGGCTTCTGCTGCCGCTTGAGCTCAGTGACCGCATCCGCCAGCTCGCGGAGGTGGCGATCCACCTCGTCGGGGTCGTAGCCCCGGCGCGCCGCGGAGAAGTCGTTGCGCTCGATGTAGTGACGATCCAATTCCAAGAGTTAGCTCCCTCACGCAGACCCCAGAGGCGGGCAGCGTAGCGCAATCGAGTTGACGGACCGCCCTTTCTTCCCTGCGAGCGGTGGTGTTCCTTCAGGTCCGCGCCTCGGCCTCCTCGAGGTCCTGGCGGAGGGCCTTGATCTCGTCGCGGAGCTTAGCCGCGTACTCGAAGCGGAGGTCGTCGGCAGCCAGCAGCATCTCCTCCTCCAGCTCGACGATCGTGCGCGACATCTCGGTGGTCGACATCCCCTCCCGGTCCGGCATGCGCGCGCGGCGCTTGCCCTTCGGGACCTTCGACTCGAGCGCCAGGAAGTCCGTGATGTCGGAGATCCCCTTCCGGACCGTCTCGGGCGTGATCCCGTGCCTCTCGTTGTACGCGACCTGGATGGCGCGCCGGCGGTCGGTCTCCTCGATGGCGCGCTGCATGGCGGTCGACTTCTTGTCGGCGTACATGATCACGCGCCCCTTCACGTTGCGGGCGGCGCGGCCGATCGTCTGGATCAGCGAGGTCTCGCCGCGGAGGAAGCCCTCCTTGTCGGCGTCGATGATGCAGACGAGCGACACCTCAGGCAGGTCGAGGCCCTCGCGGAGCAGGTTCACGCCCACGAGCACGTCGAACTCACCGAGGCGGAGCTCCCGGATGATCTGGATCCGCTCGAGCGTGTCGATCTCGGAGTGGAGGTAACGGACCCGGAAGCCGTACTCCATGAGGTAGTCGGTCAGGTCCTCCGACATCTTCTTCGTAAGCGTGGTGACGAGCGTGCGCTCGCCGGCCTCCGCGCGGGCGCGGACCTCGTTCATCAGGTCGTCGATCTGGTTCTTGGTCTCGCGGACCTCCACCTCCGGGTCGACGATCCCGGTCGGGCGGACGATCTGCTCGACCGTGCGCGAGGCGTGCGCGCGCTCGAATTCACCGGGC
>DATENL010000244.1:0-8480 GCA_035275105.1 Thermoleophilaceae bacterium | reverse complement strand
GCGGCCTGCGCGCGGACGAGCCCGCCGGGCCGCTGGTCCTGGCGGCCACGGACCCCGCGAACCCATTCGGCGCCTCGCTTCCCTGGCCTCAGCGCGACGACGACTCGGGCCGGCGCCCGGGGCGCGTGGCCGGTGCCTACGTGGTCACGATCGACGCCGATCCCGCGCTCTACCTCGAGCGCGGCGGCCGCGGCGTGATCTCGCTCCGCGACGACCCGCTCGACGCCGCCGGCGAGCCCGCCGCGTGGGTCCGCGAGGCGCTCGAGGCGCTCGCCGACCACGTGCACCGCGGCCGCCTCAAGCGGCTCGCGCTCGAGCGCTTCGACGGCGAGCCCGTGATCGGATCGCCGTACGGCGCGATGCTGATCGAGCTCGGCTTCCGCCAGAGCCCGCGCAAGCTGACCCTCACCGCTTAGTACATGCCCGAGGGCGACACGATCCACTCGGCGGCGCGTCGCGTGGGCGCCGCGCTCGTCGGCAGCCCGATCGAGTCGATCGAGACGCCGCAGCCGCGCCACGCGCGCGACCGTTGGCCCGAGCGCCTCGCGGGCCGCTCGGTTCGGGCCGTCGACGCGCACGGCAAGCACCTGTTCCTGCGCTTCGAGGGCGACCTCACGCTCCACTCGCACCTGCGGATGGGCGGCTGGTGGGGCGTCTTCCGCCGCGGCGAGCGCTGGCGGCGGTCGCCGCGCCGGGCGTGGCTCGTCATCCGCACGCCCGAGCACGAGGTGGTCCAGTTCGACGGGCCGGTCCTCGAGCTGATGACGGAGGGGCGGACCCGGTTCGACCAGCGGCTCGCCGGCCTTGGCCCGGACATCCTCGCCGAGACCTTCGATCTCGACAGGGCGCTCCGGAACGTGCGCTCCGCCGGGACCCACGGCGTCGGCGACGTCCTGCTCGACCAGAGGAACGTGGCCGGCATCGGGAACATCTGGAAGGCGGAGTCGTGCTTCGCCGCCGGGGTCAGTCCCTGGCGCCGCACGAGCGAGGTCTCCGACGACGACCTGAGCAGGATCCTGTGCTCCGCGCGCGACCTGATGCAGGAGTCGGTCGCGGGTCGCGGCTTCATGCCGAAGGAGCGGATCCAGGTGTTCGAGCGCGCGGGGCTGCCGTGCCGGCGCTGCGGGACGCTCGTCCGAGCCCGCGGCCAGGGCGAGAACAACCGAACGACCTACTGGTGCCCCGGCTGCCAGCGATGAAGGGTGGGAGACAGCGGCGCATTCACGCCGTTGCGAACACCTCGGGATCGTTCGTGATCACCCCGGTGACGCCGAGCTCCTTCATCGCGACCACACGCTCCCTGTCATCCACGGTCCATGCGTATACATCCGCGCCCACCCCCTGAACGGCATCACACAACTCGCGCGTTACCACTCTCCAATAGGCCATGACCGCGTCCACGTGCCCCCTGTCGATTTCACGTATGACTCGCGTCGGCATCACACGTCGGTAGTAAACCAACGCAGCATATGCCAGGGACCTCGTTGCGAAGTGAGCCAGATAGTCCCGGCTGGCCTTGGGCACTGACCAGCCGAGCTGGATCTCCGGGGCCTGTTCTCTAATCAGCGGCAGGCTGGCCAGTTCCATCGTCGAAATGAGCGTCCGGTTCGTCAAATCGTGAAGCCGAAGTTCGTTCACGACCTGCCGTTCGAAGTGTCGTCCCTTGAGGTCGACGATGAGACCCATCGTCGACGGTAGGTACTTGCTCAGCGCGTGCAGGGCCGACTCGAGCGTCAATAAGGTCGGCCGCTTGAGGTCTGCCGCGCTGTGTGCAACGACGAGCTCTCCCGCGCGCGACATGACGTCAATCTCTACCATGTCACACTGCTCTCGCTCGAGTCGCGCAGCAATCTCCGCGAGCCCGGCGCCCGGCGCAATGAAGCTGTGGGCCACACGACGATAACCACCAGGCTGAGTGGCCGGATCAGGAATCGGGAGGCGCGTCAATGCGCGCCCATGCTAACGCCGCAGCGCTGCTCCGGCACGGCGCCGGCCACTGGATGAGTCGCTACACCTGGCCCGTCGCTCGACGTTATGTCATCGCGCCGCTGGCCCTTGGCGTGCCGCTGGCCCTGCGTGGTCATCGCACCGGGCGGGCGCTCCTGGCCCTGGCGGCGATGATCGCCGCGTTCTTCCGTGATCCCGATCGGCCACTGCCCGAGAATCCGTCGCTCGTGTACGCCGCCGCGGACGGGCTGATCACCAGTGTCGAGCACGACGTCGCCGAGCCGTGGTTACCGGGCGGGAAGGGCACACGCGTCTCGGTATTCCTGTCGTTGGTGAATGTGCACGTGAATCGCAGCCCGATCGCTGGAACGCTTACTCGAAGCGATGAGCTCGGTGGGAGTGCCGTCCCGGCCTTTCTGGCGAAGGCGGACACCAATAGGCGTAACCGCCTCGCGCTCAGTGGCGCCGCGGGCCCCGTGGTCGTCGTGCAGGTGGCCGGAATGCTTGCTCGTACGATCACGAACTGGGCCGGCGTCGGGGACCGCGTCGTCGCAGGTCAGCGCCTTGGGATTATTCACTTCGGGTCGCGCACGGACGTCCTCCTTCCGAGCGGCGCCGCCGAGGTTCTGGTGCCCGAGGGCGCTCGAGTGCGAGGCGGCGTGACTCCCATCGCGCGACTCCGGGCGCAGGGGTGACAATGCGTCCATACCTTGGTTTCGCGAACGCGGTCACCAGTGCTGGCCTCGTCGCCGGGTTCGTCGCGCTGCTCTTCGTGCGGACCAAGCCCGCGCTTGCCGCCGGTCTCGTGTTACTGGCCGCGATCCTCGATGTGGTCGACGGCGTCGTGGCCCGACGGAGGGGTGGAGGGGGCGCCTTTGGTGCGCGCCTGGATTCGCTGTCCGACGTGCTGTGCTTCTGCGCGGTTCCAGCGTTTGCCGTATGTCAGCGCGTGCCGTCGGAGCTGTCGGTGCCGGCGGCGGCTGTCGGGGCGATCGTGGTGCTCAGCGGGGCTTGGCGCCTGGCCCGGTTCCCGTTGCTCAACGAGGAAGCGTATTTCGTCGGCGTGCCTACTCCGACGTCGGGTGTCCTGATCATGGTGCTCGCGTGGTTGGCGCCTGGACCAGTGGTCTTAGCGGGTGCTCTGGTCCTTGGCGGGCTCGGGCTCACGACCATTCGCGTGCCCACGGTGTTCACCGTCGGCGCGCGTGCGCGACAGTGTGTGCGAAGCCGGGTCGGTCGGAGTGCCGTCTAGCTGCCCGAGTTACGCCGGCAACCCGATTGACGCCGGGGTGGCGCCGCTCAACGCGGCGTTTGCGAGGATCTCGCCGAGAGCCGGTGCGAGCTTGAACAGGTTGTCGCCGTAGAGAGCGAGGAACCCCCCCTCCCTTTTGACGGCGAAGCCGTCGGACCAGTCGTCGGCGATGTCGCAGTACAGCTCCTCGATCGGTTGCTCGCGCGCGCTGGGCACGCAGTCGCGTACGTAGTTGGCGACCAGCCGTCGCGAGTCGTCCACAACCGCCGTGCGGCCCCTCTCCCAACGAGTCAATGCCGTTGGCAGGTGCGCACCTATCGCCCATCGGCCCGGCGCCGCCATGTGTTGATACGTGGTGAAACCAGGTCGCCAGCACTCGCTCCGATCGATCAAGCACGGGGAACGCGCGCCGGCATCGCGCAGAGCGAACGTAAAGCGTGCGTGGTGGGCGGAAGCTTGCGGCACGTCGATTCCGACCTTGCCTGCCAGGAGCGGGGTACGAGCACCCGCGGCGATCACGCAGGAATCGAAGGAGCTCCAGCCGCGCTCCGTCCCAACACGAACACCGTCGTCGGCCTGTTCGAGCGAGCACACGGGATCGCGGACGAGGGCTTCCGCTATGCGACGCACCAGCAGCTCACCTGTACGGCGGACATCGATTACACCACCCGCGGGATCCACGAGCACCGGCGCGGCCAACGATCGCACCAGCAACTCCTTCCCCGCGACAGCCGCATCGACGATCTGGTGGCGGGCGCCCGCCGTCTCCATCGCAGCCGCCCACGCGTCCAGGTCGCCGCCGCAGATCATGGTCCCCGAACGGTCGACCAGGCTCCGCCCGGTGAGCTCCTCCCACTCACTCCACCGGTGGCGCGCCCTGGAGGCGAGCTCGACGAGCTCGGGGTGCGGGTGTGCCATGCGGAACATGCGCGTGGCACCGAAGGACCGCTGCGACATCGGGGCGATCGCCTCGAAGCACGTCACGCGCGCGCCGGCGTCGACAAGTGCTGTCGCGGTGGACAGCCCGAGGATTCCTGCTCCCACCACGGCGACCCTCACATCAGCACATCCGGGTTCCGGTCGCGGTTGGGCTCACCATCTCGCAACGCACTGGGCGAAAGAAGGCAATTGGCGTGGCATGCTCAGATAGACTCCCGGGAGCACTCCAACCTGCGGCGTGCCACCCTCGCGAGGCTCTGGCGAAAATGGACCCTTCATGCTCGACGCCCTCCAGGCCCTTGAGAGGAAGCGCGACGGCGAGCCAGACGGTTCTGGTCATCCCGGGCCTTGGTGGACACCCGGCGTTCCACGAGCACCTGATTTCTGGTCTCCGGGAACAGTTCACGGTCCACACCGCACCGCACCTCGATTTTGCGACTTCACCGTGTGCGAAGTGGAGCTTGCACGTGGAGCACTGGGAAGACCAACTCCGCCAGGCGGCATTTGGCGCGCCCGCCCGGCCCGCAATCGTCGGCATCTCCTTCGGCGCACAGATTGCTCATGCTCTCCGGCTTCGTCAGCGCGTCGAGTCACGGGAGGAGATGTGTGTCACGCTCATCTCTCACCGTCATCTCACCCGAGGCGAGCGACGGGTTCTGCGGGGATTGTCACCGGATTCGCGGCTAGCCGGATATCTCGTCGGTGAGACACTGCTCCGCTTGTCTGAGACGCAGGTAGAGGACCGCGACCGGCTCTTGGCATTGCGCGACGAACTCTACGACGACCGCCGGTTGGTCCGTGCGCGGCTGGTGGCACGGCTGGCGGCGCTGGCGTCCGCGCCGCCCCTGGAGCCCGCGGGCGATGCCGCCACGTTCGTGTTCGGCAGTGAGGAGCGGACATTGCGCCGGCGCCATCAGCGCCACGGCGGAACCGCCTTGATCGTCCCGGGTGGGCATGGCGTCTCGATACGGACGTCGCCTGGACTCCTGGGCGCTGTCGAGAAGGTCATCTCCGCCAACCCCACGATCGGACGAGCGAACGGAGCGAGTCGATGAAGTGGTACCAGAAGATCCCGCTCGGCCTGATCGGGGTGCTGTTGAGCCTGGGCGCGGGCGTTCTCCTCTGGGTCTTCGACATCACCGACCCTGGCGTCGCGATCCTCTGCGCGCTCGGTCTCGAGGTGGTCATCGTCGTGCATCGCATCCTCTTGGGGGTCGAACGCGCGGACCCGATACGCGGGATGGCGCAAGCCCCCGAGATCGAGGAGGCTCTCACGAGATCGCGTGAGGTCCTCCGGTCCGGGAACCGGCCCGCGCGCGTCCTGGCCGAGCAGACGCTTTCCACCTTCGTCGAGCGAGCGAAGCAGATGGACTCGAGCGGCGTCCGACTCTCACCCCAGGAGTTCATGGACTTCGCTGACGAATTGCTGGATTCCGCGAGAGCGGGGGACCGGCTGAGGGCGACCAGCGTCCTCGCCGGTGGGACGTACTGGAGTCGCGCTTACGGCACGCAGTACGAAGACGTCAACCGCCGGGCGAGCAGGTCGGGGCTGTCGATCGAGCGTCTGTACCTACTCCGGGACGAGTCGCATCTGGCCGAGATCTCCGAGATCCTGGAGCGTCAAGCGGCGTTTTCAGACGTCCGCATCGCCCTGCTCGATCCGTTCGAGACCAACGACGACGGCTCGGACCTGAGGCATGACTTCTTCGTGTTCAACGAACTGGTGTCGGCGGAGTTCATCTTTGCCGATCCCAACATGCAGATCAAGCACATCTCGGTGTGCACGGAGACCGATACGGTGCGACGGCTCGCACGTGAGTACGAGCGGATCCGGACTCTCACGGAGCCGTACGTGCCGCCGCCTGCCGGCGAAGGTCAGTGAGGGATCGCTCCGACGGCTCCGTCGAACCGGACGGGCTTGTCGACACGACGACCGTGGTGACCGGCGGCGGCGGCTTTCTCGGCCGCGCCGTGCTGCCCGAGCTGGCCAAGTCCTACCCGGGCCGCATCATCTCGATCACCCGTCAGCCGCTCGTCGACCAACGTCTGCCGGAGTCCGACTCACGCGTCCACGTGCTCGCGGACCTTCGCGAGACGGACAAATGGATCGGGCTGCTCCGCGAGGCCGACTTCGTGATTTGGATGGCCAGCCTGCGCGACCACGGCACGTCGACCGCGGCGGCCATCCGCGAGAACGTCGACCCCCTGCGAGCGGCGCTCGCGACGCTCCGTGAGCAGCCGCGGTTTCGTCGCTTCGTATTCGCGAGCTCGATCTCCGCGCTCGACCAACCAAACCATCCCCATCGTCCGCGGCCGCTGACCGATCACTCGACGAGCTGCCCGCGCACGCCGTACGGGTACAGCAAGCGGCAGAGTGAGCTGCTGCTCGCGGCCAGTCGCGTTCCGCACACCGTTCTGCGCCTGCCGTTCCTCTACGGGCCTGGATTCCGGAGCGGCTCGTTCCTCGACTTCTATCGGAGGGTTGCTCAGACGCCGGCGCTCAGCGCGCTGCGGTTCACCGCGAACCTCAGCTTGCTCTACACCGGGGACGTCGCTCGAATCTTGTTGCAGATCCTCGATCCCGCGAACTCGGCGGCGGCCGACTCGGGACCCTACGTCCTGTCCGACGGATCGGTGTACGAGGTCGACGAGCTGATCTCGATGGTGGCCGAGGTCCACGGACTGACCAGGCCCCGCCTCAGGGCGCCAGCGTCACTGGGCACGATCGCATCGGAGGTCGCGCTCGCCGCGCGGCGGCTCACCCGGCCCCGACCGGTGGCGCGCTCGAATGCCCGCCTGCTCTTCGCTTACTGGAGCCACGCCGCCTTCACGCGAAACTACTTCGTCGTGGACTCCAGTCGGTTTCACGCCGCGTTCCCCGGTTCCCGGCACACTCCGGTCCACGGCGCCATCGCCCGCTCGTTCCCTGACGGGCGGCCCGCCTAGGTCGAGCCGGAGACCGTGCAGGTGGCGGCCGAGTAGCCCTTCGGATCGCCGAACTCGCCGCGGCTGTGCTTGGCCGTCGTGTAGGCGTGCGCCCGCTTGACGACCTTGCCGTGCTTGCGCCACTGGTACTTCACGAGACCGCGCATCAGGTAGCTGTCGCCGGGCTGGAGCCGCGACAGGCGGAACGTGTCGCCCAGCTCCTCCCACTTGTGCTGGCCGGTGCCGGCGACGAACCAGTCGGACATCGTCGTGCCGCCGTCCGTCGACGGGACGCCGGTCCAGGCGCCGTTCTTCATGTACTCCACGAAGAAGCGCATCTTCATCTTCACGCCGCGGTCGAGCGCCGGCATGCGGGCGCGGATCCCGAGCTGGTCGGGGTGCTTCTCGGTGTCGCAGATGTTGATGGTCGCCCACTGGTTCTTCGGCGCGCTGGCCGTGTACAGGGTCGTGCTCTCGCTGCCGGCCAGGGCACCGGTCGTCACGACGGCGGCCACGGCGAGCGCCAGCAGGGCGCCAATGAGGGGGGTACGCATACGGTCCATCTCCATACAGAGCTGTCGCAACCCACGATAGTTGCGATTTTCGATTTTGTGATGAATCGGCAGGAACGCCGTATTTCAGGAGTGGAGCAGGCGATCGCGGAACCACCGCCGCTGATGGCGGCCGAGGGCGAGGTCGAGGACTTCGAGGCGCTCTACCGGCGCACGTTCCCGCGCGTCTACGCCTACGCGGCGTCGCTGTTGCGGGACCGGTCGGCGGCGGAGGAGGTCACCGCCCAGGCCTTCGAGCGCGCCTACCGGAAGCGGCGCAGCTTCAGCCCCAGGCGCGGGACCCCCGACGCCTGGCTGTTCGGGATCGTGCGCAACGCGGCGCTCGACGAGCTGCGCAGGCAGCGCCGGCGCGCCAACCTCGAGGCCGAGCCGGCCGATCAGGCGGCGGACGGGGCCGACGAGCACGCCGAGGGCGCCGTCCGGCGCCAGGCGGTGCGCGCCGCGCTCGCCGGCCTCGAGCCGCGCGAGCGGGAGCTCGTGGCCCTCAAGTTCGCCGGCGGGCTCGGCAACGCCGAGATCGCCCGCGTGCTGGGGACGTCCGAGTCGAACGCCGGCACCCGCCTTCACCGCGTCCTGACCAAGCTGAGAGAGGCATGCCATGAAGACGCCTGACGACCTCAACGCCGTCGACGAGGCGCTCGCGACCGGGCGCGCCGACGCCGCCG
The DNA here is from genome assembly GCA_035275105.1 of Thermoleophilaceae bacterium. Taxonomy (GTDB): domain Bacteria; phylum Actinomycetota; class Thermoleophilia; order Solirubrobacterales; family Thermoleophilaceae; genus AC-37. Next base: position 180 of record DATENL010000244.1, on the reverse strand, counting down.
ATCCCTCGGCCCGCGAGCTCCAGGAGATCGCCCTGACCCTGCGCGCCGACGCGCCCGAGGCCGATCCGGGCTTCGAGCGCCGGCTGGGCGAGCGCGTGGCACGCCGCTTCGCGCGCCAGACCGCCTCGCGCCGGTTCCTCCCGCCCCGCCGCATCCTCCTGGCGGGCGCGGCGGTGCTCG
>DATENL010000243.1:0-9313 GCA_035275105.1 Thermoleophilaceae bacterium | reverse complement strand
CTGCCGCCGCCAGGCCGCGTGGAGGCGCAGGGCAGGCACGGGCGCGGCGAGTACACCGGCATCCGCGTCGCGCCCGCAGGCCCGAGCTGGCTGGTGCTCGGCGAGAGCTACAACCGCGGCTGGCGCGCGGAGTGCGACGGCCGCTCCCTCGGCGCTCCGCACGTGGTGGACGGGTTCGCCAACGGCTGGCGCGTCGGCCCCGGCTGCCGCAGCGTCGAGCTCCGGTTCGCGCCGCAGCGCGCGGTGGAGATCGGCTACCTGGTGGGCGGCCTGGCGTGCCTGGTGCTCGTCGCGATCCTGCTCTTCCGCCGGCCGCGGCGCGACGAGCCCGCCGCCGCGCCGGCCAACCTTCCCGTCGACGACGAGCGGCGCCCGTGGCCGCTCCGCCGGGCGCTCGTGGCCGGCCTCGTCGCGGGCGCCGTCCTGGGCTTCGCCTTCGCCCTGCGCGCGGGGGTGGTCATCGCACCGGCCGTGGCGCTGATCCTCTGGCGCGGCTGGTCGCCGCGCGTCCTGATCCTCGCGGCGGGCGCACTGCTCACCGTCGTGGTCCCGGTGGTCTACCTGCTCTTCCCCGGCGACGACCGCGGCGGCTACGACACCGAATACGCCGTCGAGCACCTGGGAGCCCACTGGGTGACCGTCGCGGCGGTGGTGCTGCTGGTCGTGGCCGTCGCCGTGGGCCGGCACCGCCGGCGCGCGCTCGCGCCTTAAATGATCGACTCCGGACCCGCGTGCCCCTGGTGCGGGGGTCCGGAGTCGATCATCTAGTACGGCCAGTCGCCCGAGCTGTGCCCCAGCAGGCGGGCCAGCGGGCGCAGCCGCAGGACCAGCGCGACCTTGACCAGCACGTTGCGGGCGAACCACGGGAGCTGCCCCGCCTGGCGGGCGGCGTTGCGCGCGCGCTCGGTCGGGCGGAGCGGCGCGGCCACGCGGCGGTACTCCGCGAGCGAGCGCGTGCGCCCGGCGTACGCGTAGTCGCGGCCGGCGAACAGCGTGGTGGCGAGCGCGAGGGTCACGCCAATCGACGAGAACGCGTCGTGGACGAGCAGCGTGCCGCCCGGCCGCACGCGCGCGCCCCAGCGGGCGACGTCCTCGCGCGCGGGGCCGAAGCGGTGCGCGCCGTCCACGTACAGAACGTCGATCGGCCCCTCGACGTCGTCGAGCGCCTCGCCCGACGGCCGGCGCACGTGCGTGACCGCGGCATCGACCCCCGCGCGCTCGAGGTTCGCGCGGAAGGCGGCGTTGTCGGCGGCACCCTCCTCGGCGGTCCCGCGGATCTGCTGCGGCCCGCGGTCGTCGCCGGCGTGCGGGTCGATCGCCACCACCTCGGCGGCGCCGGCGGCGGCGCGCGCCATCACGATCGCCGAGCGGCCGCGGTAGCTGCCGATCTCCACGATCCGGCCGCCGGGGGCGACGCTGCGCGCCCGCTCCCACAGCACCCGCGCCTGGTCGTCGGAGAGCCAGCCCTCCACGTCGCGGACCGCGGCGAGCGCGTCCTCGAAGCGGGTGGGCGAGGGCGGCGGGGAAGCCTCGGTCACACGCGAGGCAGGGAGGCCTGGTCCTCGGAGTCGTGGTCGTGCCCCACCGGCTGCCTCGCCGGATCGGTCGGGGCGGCGGGCAGCACGCGCCCGTTGCGCTCGCGCCAGCGCATCCGCTCCTCCCGGAGCAGCCCCAGCGTGTTGCCCGCGGTGGCGTCCCAGCTGAACTCCGAGGCCCGCTCGAGCGCGGCCCGTCCGAGCGCGTCGCGCAGCTCGCCGTCGTGGAGGATCGCGGCCACCTTCCGCGCCAGCTCGGCGGTGTCGCCCGCCAGCGCACCCGTACGGCCGTCGTCGATCGACTCGCCGAGGCCGCCGACCGCGAGCGCGGCCGACGGGGTCCCGCACGCGGCCGCCTCCATCACCGACAGGCACCAGCCCTCCGCCGACGACGCGGTCACGTTGAGCCACGCCCTCTGGTAGAGCTCCAGCTTGCGCTCCTCGCTCACGTGCCCGTGCAGCCGCACCCGCGGCCGCAGGCCGCGCTCGTCGATCTGGGCCTCGAGGGCCTCGCGGTGGTCCCCGTCACCCGCGATCTCCAGCACGGCGTCGGGGTTCTGCTCGAGCACGTCGAGCAGCACCTCCAGCCGCTTGTAGCGCTTGAGCCGCCCCAGGTAGAGGAGCGTCGGCTCCTCGGCGCGAGCCGACGGGTCGGGCGCGAACGCCCCGAGCTCGACCCCGATGTAGCCGACCTCTATCCGCTCGTGCGGGATGCCGTGCGCGGCGATGCCGTCCGCCGACGCGCGCGAGATCGTCAGGAAGCGCGACCGGCGGTAGAGCAGCCGCAGCGGCAGCGTCTCGAGCAGGAACGCCGCCACGCGCCCGAGCCGGCCCATCTCGCGCACGTAGTGGTCGCGGTGGATGTGGTGGACGAGCGTGAGCCGCGGCGCGCGCAGCCAGAGCGGCGTGAGGAAGGTGATCCCGTTGACGACCTCGAGCACCACGTCGGCGTCGGGCACGAGGCCGCGCCACTGGCGCAGGATCGCGCGCGGGAAGACCGTCGAGCGCCCGCCGACGCGGTGCAGGGTGAGCGGGCCGTGCCGCTCGACCGCCGCCGCGCCGGGGTACGAGCAGGAGATCACCGACACGCGATGGCCCCACGCGATCCAGCGCGAGACCTGGCCGTAGAGGTTGGTGCCGGTTCCGCCCCCCTGCGGGTGCGTCCAGTCGCGGTCGGACAGGATCAGTACGTGGAGCGGCTGGTGGCCGTTCGTGTGCGGTGGCGAGTCCATGGCGAGCGCGGGTGGGGCGATTCGAGGTTAGCCGTCAGCGCGGAACCAACAAGTCGTAGTGGAACAGCCGCTCCGCGAGCCGGTAGTTGCGGCGAAGCCAGTCGTCGAGCAGGTGCACCCCGCTCGGGCGACCGCGCAGGTTCGGCTCGCGGCGCGAGCCGATCGGGTCCGTCCAGCGCACCACGACTCGCGGCCGTGCCCGCTCGAGCTGACGCACGATCCTTCGCTGCGTTCCGGCGCGCGCGATGAGGCCGTGGTCGCGGTCGGTCGCGTTGTCGCGGTCGGCCGCCACGTAGACGAGCGGGTTCGTGAACCGGACGAGGTCGCTCCGCGCCGGCGCGACGTAGATCGGCTCGCCCGCGGGCACGCGCCTGTGGACGAACGCGACGACCCGCTCGAGGGCGCGCGCCTCCTCCGGCCTGGCGCGCACGCCGTCGGCCGGGCCCACGCGGAGCGCCGACGTGGATTCGGGCCTGAGAAGGGCTGAGGCACGGTTGGCCACGCCGTGCACGAGGAGCAGGGCGAAGACGAGCGCGGCGGCGGCGGCGAGCGCCCGTCCGAGCGCCTCCTCCCGGCGCCGCCCCCAGGCCGCCGCGAGCGGGAGCAGGACCGCGAGGACGGCGATCAGCGGGAGCGTGTGGAACTCGTCGGTGCGCGACAGCAGGTAGGACAGCGACCCGACCCCGAACACGACCAGTCCCGACCACGCCGGCGGCAGCCGCCGGTCGCGGAGGGCGCGGACGAGGGTCGCCGCGGCGCCCACCGCCACACCCGCGAGCAGCAGGGCCGGGACGTAGAAGTCGAGCAGGTGCTTGAGGCCCTTCGGGGACGCGACGGACCCGCCATAGGACCACGGAAACGGCAGCGTCCAGTAGTCGCGCTCGCGCAGCGACGTGGCCACCAGCGAGTCGTACAGGTCGCCCGGCCCGACGGCGACCGCGAACGGGATGTACGCGAGCAGCGCCCCGCCGATCGCGACGGCGGCGCACTCGAGAGCCGGCCGCACGCTGCATGTCGAGAGCCCGAGCGTGACCACCACCGCCGCGGCGCCGTAGAGCGCGAAGTCGAGCCGGAAGGCGGCCGCGACCGCGAGCAGCAGCCCGGCCGCCACGGCGCGCGAGCGCGGCGACCGGTCGTCCCGCGTGACGACCAGCAGCGCCCCCATTGCCGCGAGCAACGCGAAGGGGAACGGGTTGGCCGTCCGCGGCTGCGCGAGCGCGCAGGCGACCGCGAGCCACGACGCGAGCGCCCAGCGCGGCCCGGCGCTCGGCCGGACGAGCGCGTAGGCCACGACGGCCGTGCCGGCGGTCGCGAGCATCCAGAGCAGGCGCCACCACAACAGCGACGCCCCGAACAGGTCCTGAAGAGCGGCCAGCAGATAGGGCTGGCCCGGGCCGTAGCTCCACAGGAAGTCGTCGTACGGCAGCTGCCCGTCGGCCACGCGCCGCGCAGCGCTCAGCATCAGCCCCTCGTCGAACGGGTCGACGCCCCGCAGCAGCGTGAAGCCGGCGATCAGCGCCGCGCCCGCGAACAGGAGCGCCGGGGCCAGCCACGGCCGTGCTGGAGCTACGTCCACCGCTCAGCTGGGCTGCGTGACGCGGGGTGGCGTTACCGGTGCCGGCTCGGCGATCGCCTCACGCGAATCCGGCCGCGCCTTGACGAGGCGCTTGAGGCGCAGTGCCGGCCGCTCGATCGCGTAGTAGCTCAGCGTGGCGATGGCGAGCGAGCCGGCGAGGGCAACGAGGGTCCCGGCCGGCAGGTCCCAGCGCTTCACCTGGACGAGCACGGCCACGTGGTATAGGAACAGGGAGTACGACACGAGGCCGACGCCCAGCAGGGCGCGGTTCGCCAGCAGCCGCCTGACGAGGCCGCGCGCCTGGTCGCCGAAGACCGCGGGCAACACGATGCCGGCGCCGACGATCGCGTACAGCGCGGTCCGCTCGAGGTAGTGCGCGTCGTTCACCCGGCCCTCGTGCCCGTCGTGGCTCAGCTGGGTGGTGACCCAGAACGCGGCCAACGCCGCCACCCACGGGATCGCGGGGAACCGGTCCACCGGGCGCAGCCAGCGCGGCAGCTCGCGGTCCTCGTACCAGACGCTCAACACCGCGATGCACATGCCGATCGCGAACACCTGGAGGAAGCAGGGGAGCGTGAGGTGCAGCGGCCAGCGACCGAACTCGTCGACCGCGCCGCCCACGAGCGCGAGCTTCGTGAACGCGAACCCCGCCAGCGCCAGCACGCCCAGGCCCGCGAGCTCCGCGCGCAACCGCGAGCGGGCGCCGCGGAGCGGCAGCGAGCGCATCCCGAACGCCCAGATCGGGAGGAAGACGTAGAAGCCGGCCTCCACGCACAGGCTCCACGCCTGCGACAGGCCCCCGATCGCCGTGTCCCACTGATAGGACTGGCCGAACAGGTACAGCCACGGCGCCTTGTCGAGGTCGTTCACCTCACCGAGCGGCAGCCAGATCGCCACGACCGTGAGCGCGACCCAGTACGCCGGCCCGATTCGCAGGATCCGCCGCCAGCCGTAGGCGCGGGCCCGCGGCGGGGTCTCGTCGCGCAGGCGCGCGCGCACGAACGGGCGGTACAGCAGGAAGCCGGAGATCGCGAAGAAGATGTAGACGCCGACGTCGAGGTGCTGCGCGGCGGACCCGAAGGTCCCGCCCGCACCGCCCTGGAGCACCGCGTAGACGTGGGTCCCGAAGATGCAGAGCGCGGCGATCGCACGCAGCGAGTCGAACAGGGGAAAGCGGGTCGCGCGCGCGTTCATCGCCCGCCGGCCAGCGTAGTCGCTCGCGGAGCCGCCACGCCGTCGCTCGCGCCGCCGGGAAGCGGCAGCCGAGTCAGCGCCACGGCCGCCAGCAGCACGAGACTGACGTCGGCCGCCTCCCGGAAACGGACGTCGCCGAAGAAGAGCGCGCTCACCACCGTGACCATCGCGATCGGGGCGACCAACGGCGCGAGCGGCAGGCCGCGGCGGCGAAGCGCGACCGCGCCGGCGACCGCGAGCGCCATCACGACCCAGCCCATCAGCAGGGCCGCCCACTCCGCGCCGCTGTCGCGGCCGCCGACGAACGCGTTGTAGGTGACCTTCTCGTCAGGGTCGAGCGGCCACGCACTCCACGTGCGGAGCACGCGGATGGCGATCACCGGCACGAGCCGCCCGGCGTGGTCACCCGCGTAGTCGAGCCCCTTGCGGCGCAGGCGCGCCGACAGCGCGGCGTCGTCGAAGCGGTCGGCGCCCGCCGACGGCGGCAGCCTGAGGCCGCCGAGGTTCCATGCGCCGGCCTGCGGCCCGCGGTACGCGTCGTCGTTGTTCGCGCCCGCCAGGACCCCGCCGTCACCGGTGCTGACGCCCACGAGGCGGTCGAACTCCAGTGTGTTGCGGACGCACCACGGCGCCACCACGACGGCCGTCGCGAGTACGGCGACCGCGGCGAGCCGCAGGCGGCGAGCCGGCGCGCGGCGAACCACGAACGGCACGAGCAGCGCGAGCAGGAGGAGGGCCTCGGCGCGCGTCAGGACCGCGAGCCCGATCGCGCCGCCCAGCACGGCGGCGCGGCGCGCCGTCGGCCGCTCGATCGCCCACAGGGCGGCGAGGATGGTCGCGGCGATCGTGAGCCCGTAGAGCGACTCGCTCATCAGGACCGACTCGTTCCCGATCGCCGGGAGGTAGACCGCCGCCAGCGCGGCAGCGACCAGACCGAGGCGGTCGCCGGCCAACCGCCTGCCCGCCAGGCCGACAACCGCCACCGTCGCCGCGCCCATCGCGCAGCCGACCGCGCGGTGCGCGGCGTATGACGTGAGGCCGAGCTTGGACGGGATCGCGAGCAGCGCGGGGAACAGCGGCGGGTGGTACGCGGTGGGAACGCTCTGGCCGGAGTAATCGGTGAGCGCGCCCTGCCCGAGCAGGTAGTCGCGCGGCACCCGAAGCCCGTGCCCGTTCGCGATCGCGTTGGCCATCGTGTGGTACCAGACGTCGTCGCCGCGCCCGCCGCCGACGGCGAGGAAATGGGCGTAGAGAAGCCGCAGCGCGAGACCGACCAGCACGATGCCGGCGAGAGCGACTGGGAACGGGATCCGCTTCAGGACCGCGGCAGGATCGGGGCGGGCTCTGACACGGCCTCGCCGGAGCTCGGATGGGGGCGCCCTCGCACGCGGCCCTTGAGCGACAGGAACGGGCGCTCGATCGCGTAGTAGCTGATCGTCGCGAGCACGAGCGAGATCGGAAACGCAGCGGCGAACCAGACCACGCTCCGGTCGCCACCGAGCCCCCTGAAGTCCCAGCGAGCAAGCTGGTCGAGGACGGCGAGGTGCCAGAGGTAGATGCCGTACGAGACCATGCCGACGTAGAGAAGCGGCCTCCAGGCCAAGAGCCGCCGGAGGACCCCGTGCGCCGGGTCGCCGAACATCGCGGGCAGGAGCAGCCCCATCGCGATGATCTCGATCAGGTAGTGCCGGACCACGTACGGCGCTCCGTTCGTGCGGAGGTCCCCCACCTGGCCCAGCAGGCCGAGGGTGATGACCCCGATCCCCAGCGCCACGCCACCCACGGCCCAGGCGACCGACGGGTAGCGGTCGAGCACCCTCAGCGCTCGCGGCTCCCTCTCGCCGCCGAGCTGGTAGCGGGCCGCGATCGTGGCGAGCGCCATGCCGATGGCGAAGTCGTCCATGAACGTGAGGAAGTTGAGCTGGAGCGGGCGGCCGTAGTGACCGTCGATGGCGCCGCTGATGGTGATCGCCAGCTTGTAGGCCAGGCTGAGCAGCACCACGATGCCGCATGCGATCAGCTCCTGCCGGACCTTCTGGGCCACGGAGGTCGCGCGCAGCCGGCGCATCATCGCGCTCCACACCGGCAGCAGGGCGTAGAAGACGACCTCCACGCACAGGGTCCACGCCTGCGGGAGCCCGCGCAGGACCCAGTCGGGCCGGTACACCTGCGCGAAGCCGTAGAAGGTCGCGATGCCCTCGACGCTGAAGACGTACGACAGCCCGAGCACGATCGCGATCACCGTCAGCGCCACGTAGTAGGCGGGCACCACGCGCAGGAATCGCCGCCACGCGAAGGCGCCCGTGGCCGGTGGGAGCCGATCGGCCAGCCGGGCGTGCACGAACGGCCCGTAGAGGAGGAACGCCGACAGCATGAAGAACACCGTCACGCTGATGAAGCCGAACCGCACCTGGGTTGCGTGCACGCCCTTCAGCGCGACGAAGAACGACGTGTGCGTGGCCACGACCGCGATCACCGCGATCCCGCGCATCGAGTCCATCAGCGGGTAGTGGTGGGCGCGGGTGCTCACCGGCAGATCGCGACCAGGTCGAGCGACTCGGCGAGCGGCCCGTCGCGCAGCTCGAAGTCCGACACGTCGATGGCGAGCTCGTCGGCGCCGGCGGCCGCGCGCTCGCGGCGCAGCATGGCGTCGTACGCCGCCTGGCGCAGCCGGCGCGGCATGAGGCGTCGAAGGCGCAGGGGGTCGCGCCGCACCATCGATCGAAGCCGGGCCCGCTCGCGGGCGACGATCGCCAGGTAGCGCGGCGAGCCGAACAGACCGCGGAGATCGACCGAGTCGAACTGCGACTCGCACACCGCGCGCAGCGACGCCTCGTCGAACTCGACGTGGTGGTACGGGTCGACTATCTCGCCGGGCAGCCCGAACGTGAGCCGGTTGGGGGTCACGAAGACGGCGGTGCCGCCGGGCCGTAGTACGCGACGCGTCTCGGCAACGACCCGGTCGGGGTCCGGCACGTGCTCGAGCGACTGAACCGAAAGCACCGACGCGAAGCTTGCCTGGGGCAGCGGCAGCGCGCGCATGTCGGCGACGAGCGTCTCGCGATCCTGGCCCGCGAGGACGCCGGCCGCAACGTCCACGCCCACGGTCTCGCGCGGCGCAAGCAGGTGAAAGCTGTGGCCCACGCCGCAGCCGAGGTCGAGCACGCGGCCCTCCGGCAGGAGCTCGGCCGCGGCCGCGTACGCCGCCACGTGGCGCTGCCAGGTCGGGCCGAAGCCTCCCGCCGGAGTCGAAACGCGCTCACCGGTGACCCTCATCGCGCGCGGGTCGCCTCGACGTAGACGCTGCCGCCCCTCCGCGCCGCGACCTCCACGCCGGCGGCGAGCGCGGCGACGGGCAGTAGCGCGGCCCCGGAGGCGAGCGTGATCGCCCTGGTGCGGCGCGAGACGGGCGCGCTGCGCGCCTCCGGCCTGCGGACCGCGTCGTAGAAGTCGGCCGTGCCGGGCACCCTCCCCACGAGCCCGTGCAGCCAGCCGAACACGACCTGACCGCCGCGCACGTAGCTCACGCGCGTCACCTGCATGCCCACCTCGCCGAGGCGGCGCAGAAGGGCGCGCGCCGGGATGTGGACGAGGTGGCGCGGGAGGTCGAGCGCCAGCCAGCGGTCGCCGAACGCGCGCGCCTGGAGACTCGCCGCGTTCGGCGCGGCGACGACGAGCGACCCGCCCTCGCGCAGCAGCCCGGCGGCGTGCTCGAGGGCCGCGCCGGGCGCGCGGAGATGCTCGAGGGAGTGCCAGAACACGATCGCCGCCCAGTC
>DATENL010000242.1:0-20563 GCA_035275105.1 Thermoleophilaceae bacterium | reverse complement strand
GCAGCAGCGCGCGGGCGATCATCAACCGGTGCTTCATCCCGGACGAGAACTCGCCGACCAGCTTGCGCCCGGTATCCGCGAGTCCCACCGTCTCGAGCACTTCCCACGTTCGTGATTCGACGGCGCCGGGCTCGAGGCCGTACAGCACGGCGAACAGGCGGATGTTCTCGTACGCCGTGAGCCGCCAGCGGAGGCTGCGCTCGTCGGCGATCACCGGTGTGATCACCCGTCGGACGGCTTCGTCCTGCGTGACGATGTCGAGCCCCTCGATGGTCACCTGGCCGGAGTCCGGGATGACGAGCGTCGCGAGCGTCTTGAACAGCGTGGTCTTGCCGGCGCCGTTCGGCCCGAGGAAGCCGAAGACCTCGCCGCCGGCCACGTCCAGGTCGATCCCCCGGACCGCCTCGACGCCGCCCTTGAAGGTGCGCTCGAGGGCGCGGGCCTCGATTGCGGCGGTCGGCTCGCTCATGCGGTTGACGGTAGAACGTAGGATGCCCCGCCGCATGGAGGCGATCACGTTCGCGGTCGTGGGGCACAACGAGGGCCGGCGCCTCCGCCGGCCGCTCGGTGACGCGCTCGAGGCGGCCCGGCCCGGGGACGTCGTCGTCTACGTCGACAGCGCGTCGACCGACGACTCGCGGGAGGTCGCGCGCTCGCAGGGCGTCGAGGTCGTGGAGGCGCCGTTGGGCAAGGGGCGCGCGCTGGCGGCGGCGATCGAGAGCTGCACTACCCCGCTGATCTGCTTCACGGATGGCGACGTGACGTACTCGAGCACGAACATCCCGCTCGCGCTCCGGCGCGCTCACGAGGCGGAGCCGGCGGACATGCTGGTCGCGGACTTCGACTGGCCGTCGAAGGGGGTCTTCCACGCGACCGAGGGCGTCTACGAACCGTTCCTCGCGGGCCTGTTCCCCGAGGCCAGCGGGCGCTACGGGCGGTTCCGGCTCAGCGGGTTCCGGCTGCTCAGGGCGGATCGCCCGCTCGGCGAGCTGCCGCCGAACTTCGCCGTCGAGACGTATCTCAACGTCCTGTTCGCGATCCGCGGCTGGAGCACGCGGGTCGTGGAGGTCGGGATCGTCGAGGGGCCGGTGCGCTCGAAGGTCGAGCTCGGGGAGCAGATGTGCAAGACGCTGCTGGACCTGGCCGAGGCGGAGGGCCGGCTCGACCCGGAGTGCCGGCCGCTGTGGGAGGAGTGGGTGGAGGGCTTCAAGGCCGTCACGCGCACGCGGCCGGGGCCGGGGGAGCCGCTCGGCACCTACCCGAGCCGGCTCGCGGAGTCCGCGAGGCGCCCGCTGCCGGCTGCCGCGCGCCCGTAGTCGGCAGCCACCGCGCGTCCCGCTTACCGCAAAGCGGGGATGCCTCGCGCGCGCCAATTTCCCGATAGCGAGGCATGTCGGAGATCCGGCACGACGCTGAGGCCTGGTTCGCGCTCTCCAGCGAGCTCTTCTGCACGCTCGACGGCGACGGCCGGCTGCTCGCCGTGAACGAGGCGTGGACCGACTCGCTCGGCCGTCCCGCCGAGAGCCTGCTCGGCACGCGGCTCGACCGGCTGGTTCATCCCGACGACAGCGGCCGGGTCGCGGCGGCGATCGTGAGCCTTGGGGAGCCGAGCGCGCTGGGCGACCTCGAGACCCGCTGCCCGACGAACGACGGGAGCTGGCGCTGCATCACGTGGCGCGCGCGGTCGGACGGGGAGCGGATCTACGCGGTCGGGCGCGACGACACGGAGCTGCACGCGGTCGCGCGACAGCGCGACGAGCTCAGCGAGCGCGTCCAGCGGATCGTGCAGCACGACGAGCTGACCGGCCTTCACAACCGCTCGGCCTGGCACATGCGGCTCAAGCACGAGCTGATGCGGGCCGAGCGCTCGCAGCGGCCGCTGGGGCTCGTCCTCATCGACATCGACGGCTTCAAGGCGATCAACGACGCGCAGGGGCACCAGGAGGGCGACAGGCTGCTGCGCGAGTGCGCCCGCGAGTGGCGCCGCGCGATCCGGATGACGGACTGCCTCGGGCGCCTCGGCGGCGACGACTTCGCCCTGGTGCTGCCCGACTGCGACTCGGAGGGTGCGAGCGACGTGCTCGAGCGGCTGCGCGAGGCGACGCCGGACGGGGTGACCACGTCGATGGGCGTGGCCGAGTGGCGTCCGCCCGAGCCGCCCGAGCGGCTGATGCTGCGCGCCGACCGCGCGCTCTACGAGGCCAAGAGCCACGGGCGCGACCGCGTGGCGAGCGCCCGGTAGCGGGCCTACCGGAGCGGCGCCGGTTCCTCCGCGGGCGCGCGGCGGGTGTGCGGCGCGCGGTGGGCGATCACGCTGCCCCAGTCGCTGTCGTCGAGCCGGGCCGGCTCCGTCGTGGCGAGCCAGTCGCGGAGCACGGCGGCGAGGCCGTCGGGGTCCTCGAGGTGCGGGAAGTGGGCGGCCTTGGGGAGGGTCTCGAAGCGGCTGTGCGGGACCTGCGCGTGGGTGTAGCGGCCGTGCTCGAGCGGGATCGTGTTGTCGCGCTCGCCCCAGACGACCAGGGTCGGCATCGCGTCGAGTAGGTAGAGGCGGTCGCGGGCGCTGATCCGCTGGCCCTTCACGTCGATCACGGCGCGGAGCGTCTGGATGAACGCGTTGCGCGCGCCGGGGCGCTCGAGCGGGCGCATGGCGCGGGCGACCGCCTCGAGGTAGACGCCCTTCCTGTTGCCGTTCGCGCGCATGCGCTCGCCGGCGCGGGCGAGGCGGTCCACGATCCGGCGGTTGGCGGCGAGCGACAGCAACGCCTGCGCGCCGGGGAGGGCGGCGCTGCGGAGCATCGGGCTGACCTCGTCGCCGAGGCCGCCGGCGGAGATCAGGCCGAGTCGCTCGGTGCGCTGGGGGAACTGGTAGAAGAAGACCATCGCCACGCCGCCGCCCAGCGAGTGGCCGACGATCGAGGCGCGGTCGATCCCGATCGAGGCGAGCAGGTCGCGGATCACGGACGCGTGCGCGCCGAGGGAGTAGTCGCCGCGCGGCGTGGCCGAGTCGCCGTGGCCGATCAGGTCGGGGGCGATGACCGTGTGGGAGTCGGCGAGCTGGAGCGCCACCCGCTCCCAGTGCTTCGACGAGTTCACCATCCCGTGGATCAGCACCACCGGCGGGCCGCTGCCGGCGATCCGGTAGATCACGCGGTGACCGTGCAGCTCGACCTGCCACTCGTCGAAGAACACGGGCGCGGACGTTAGCGACGCCGATGGCCGCGCGCCCGCCAGAGGTCGAACGTTCAAAACACGGCGCTATAGCACCGCAAAATGAACGTTCGACTCGGCGCCGGCCTCGCTAGTTGCTGCCGAACCGTGCGCGGATCTTGGTCGTGGCGTTGAAGGCGCTCTTCATCGCCTTCTCGGCGCCGGAGTCCTCCGGCGGCATCATCCCGAGCTGGCGGGCGAAGTTCATGCCGTCGTAGTAGGCGGTGTTGTGCGCGATGCGGTCGTTCTCGATCTGCATCACGTCGACGCCGCGGGAGTCGATGGTCTTCCCGTTCGGCTCGATGCCCTGGAACGCCTCGCCGCTGAAGGTGCCGCGCGAGCGCCATTCGATCACCACGGTGTTGCCGCTGGCGGCGCGGACGTCGTAGGTCGTCGCCATGTCCGGGAAGGCCGCGAACAGGCCCTCGAAGAACTGCCGGATCTCGGCGGAGCCGCGGAGCACGCCGACGGGGACGATGTCGGCGATCGCGTCCTCCGCGTAGGAGGCGGCCATGCCGGCGGCGTCGCGGGCGGCGAGGGCCTCGAAGTCGCGGACGGCGGCCTGGACGAAGTCGGGTGTGGTGGTGGCTTCCATGGCGGTGATCCTAAGCGGTTCAGGCCCAGCTCATCGGCTTGTAGCCGCTCGAGCGCGGGGCGGACATGATCAGGACGCTGGCGGGGGTCGATCCGTCGTTGCGGACCGTGCGCTTCGGCTCGACGTCCACCCGCACGAAGGTGCCCGTCTTGGCAGGCACGTCCTCGCCGTCCACGACGACCGTCGGCTCGCCGCTCACCACGAAGAAGACCTCCTCCTGGTCGCGGTCCGTTTCGTCGTGCTGGGGGATGCTGCCGCCGGGCGGGATCGTCACGAGGTTGATGCCGAAGGCGGTCAGGTCGAGCGAGCGGCGGACCAGCGACCACTCGCCGTTTCGCTCGCAGTCGTCGCGGTGGACCTTCGTGTAGCCGGGCATGTCGTCGGTTCCTTGTGTTGCGGGTGGCTCAGGGGGCGCCGGGCTCGGCGGCCTGCTGGAACGTACCGCGATCCTGCCAGGGGATCGGCGGCGTCTCGATCGCGCCGGCGGCGATGAAGTCGAGCTGGTCGCAGCTCGGGGGGTCGGTGACGGGGCAGGTCGCCGGGATGTGGATGGCGTCGAGGGAGCCGTATCTGGCGATCAGGCGGGCGCGGGCTCGGAGCAGGGTGGCTCTCAGTTGCTTACGGCAGGCGGCCCTGTTGCCGCGTCCGCAGGCGAGGATGGCGGGGGGCCGCCGCGGGTGGCGGTGGAGAACCGCGCGGAGGTCCTTGTGGACGTAGGACATCCAGCCGTAGAACCAGGTGTCGGGGCCCATCCGGGGGGTGTAGTCGATCTGGTTGATCGCGGCGATGCGGTCCGTCAGGCGGCGGCCGAGAACCGGGTCGTAGAGGGAGTGGACCATCGGGGTCCACCACGCGTCCATCAGGGCGACGGGGAGGGAGGAGTCGTAGTAGCCGTCGCCGTCCCTGTCGCGGCGGTGGGCGCCGCGAGCGTGCCAGCGGGCCAGCGATGAGGTGAGGCGCGCGAGGCGGTGGTCCCTGGGCTTGCCGATCGCCTTCAGCAGCCAGGGGAGGACCTCCTGGCCGCGGAGGTCGACGGTGCCGGCGTCGCCCATGATCCCCACCAGTTGGCCGAGGCTGAGCTTGCCGTTGTTGCGGAGGGCGGCGCGCACGCGGTGCTCCAGGCGCTGCGAGCGGTGCACCGGCCCGTACTCCCAGTCGGCGTCGGAGGCGCGCCAGCCGGGGGCCTGCTTGTTGTTCCAGCTCACGAGGTAGCCGCGGGGTGGGTCCGCGTCCTTGGGCAGGCGGGCGTAGCCGAGGCGCTTCGAGGTGAACGTGGAGGGGTCGAAGCCCTTCCAGTCGTATTGGCCGGTTCCCCAGGTCGGCAGGGTCGGGTCGGTGTGCCGCGCGCGGCGGGGGTACCAGCCGGACTGGAGGTAGGCCGCGTGGTCCTCGTCGGCGTAGAAGAAGTTGTAGGAGCCGGTGAGGCGGGCGGCGGCGTGCTGGAAGTCGCGCGGGCCGTTGATGCTCTGTGGTTGGTTCATGCGCATCAGGCCGACGCCGGACTCGGCCTCGTGGCGGAAGGAGGACCGGGCGAGGGTGATGGCGACGGGCCTGCCGTTCGTCGTGGCGGTGCCGACGACGGGACCGTGCACGGAGAGCTTGCTCGTGACGGTGTACGTGACCGGCTTGGCGTTCGGGTCGAGCGCGAGGTCGGCCGGGCCCGGTTCCCAGTGGAGGGTGCGGGTGCGGTGGGCGAAGGGAATGCAGCGGCCCTTGTACAGGTACTTGTCGCGGTTCGCGCAGAGCTTTTCCGCGAACTCGTCGGCCAGGTCGCCCTGGGCGGTGGTGATGCTCCAGGTGAAGTCGGTGCCGCGGCCGATGAGGACGTAGGGGGCGAGGCCGGGGAGGGCGACGCCGCGGGCGTCGATGCCGGGGCCCTTGAGGGAGAGCTCGTTGAAGATCTCCGGGGAGTAGAAGTCGACCTGGGGGCCGGCGACCATAAGCGGGTTGCCTGAGGTGCTCCGCGCGCCCGGGATGACCATGGCGTTGGAGGCGTGCCTCTTGAGGCGGAGGGTGACGAGCGCCTTGCCGGACGTGGCCTCGCTGGCGTTCTGGACCCGACGGATGGATTGGTAGGAGGACCGGTCGAGGAGTGCGGTGGCCCTTGCGGTTGGGCGGCCGGGGTCGTCGAAGGGGAAACGCCTCGTGGTCGTGACCGGCGCCTCGGGGTCGTCGAGGTTGCGGAAGGTATTCAGGACCCTGCGCCCGCGCTTCGGGCCGAACCTGGCGATCGCCTCCTGGAGGGCCATGGCGGCGTCGGCGGAGCGGCCGCCGCCGAGGCCGAAGATGGCGATCGAGTCGGTGGCCTTCCAGTCGTTCAGGGGCTTGTTGAGGAGGCCGTATTCCGCGGGCATCTTGGTGGGGTCGTTGCGGGCGTCGGCGATGTAGGCGTTGATGCCGGCGACGTACGCGGTCGTGTCGGTGGCGACCTGCCGCTCCTCGGAGTCCTGCGAGGTCTTGAGGCGGCTGAACATCGTCTGGAGGTCAGCCTCGGTGTAGTCGGTGACGTCCAGCTGCTTGACGTCGGCGATCAGGTTCTCGTTGCCCGCGCCGGGGCCGGCGAGCTCGGTGAGTCTCGATCTGGCCGCATGACGAAGGACGTCCATAAGGAAGAGGCGGTCGGTGGCCGCCGCGTAGCCGGCGCCGAACATGGTGTCGGCGCGGGTGGTGCCGGTGACGAAGGGGACCTTGTAGGCGTCGCGCCTGATGGTCACGCCGGGCTTGGGGATCTCGGGGGCGGCGGTGGTCGGCGGGCTCAGAGGGGCCGGCTTGAAGAACCTGTGCAGGTCCCTCGTCCTCACGTTGGGACCGGCGGGGAGGAGGGCGTTGAAGAGGTCGCGCTGGTTGACGAAGGACGGCGGCGGCTCCTCGGTGCCCGTCGAGGTGGCGAACTCGACGGCGTCGACCGTCTCGCCCTGGCCGACGCCGAGGAGGTTCCAGTAGGTGCCGCGGGCGTGGGCGGCGGGTGCGGCGGCGAGCAGCGCAAGCGCTGCCGCGAGCGCGGCGATGGCCCCCCGTGCCGGCATGGGGCGGATCCTATGGCGCTGCCTGCGACGCGGTCGCATTCGCATGCCCGCGCGCGGGCCACGCATAATCCCCCGGTGCCCACGCCGCACGACCTCATCGCCGACGCCTGCGCCCGCGCCCTGGCCGACCTCGCGCCCGACCACGCCCTCGACGTCGCCGCGACCGTCCAGCCCAGCCGCAACCCCGAGCACGGCGACTATCAGTGCAACGCCGCGCTTCGCCTCGCCAAGCAGCTGGGGCGCAAGCCGCTCGAGATCGCCGAGGAGCTTGCGGCGGCCCTCCCGGAGTCGGACGTCTTCGCGCCGCCGGAGGTCGCCCCGCCCGGCTTCGTCAACTTCCGGCTGAAGGACGCCTGGCTGGCCACGGCGCTTGGCGAGCGAGCGCAGGCCGGCGACGTCCGCCTCGGCCCAGCACCAGCAAGGGAGCACGTCGTCGTCGACTTCTCGTCCCCGAACGTCGCCAAGGAGATGCACGTCGGGCACCTGCGCTCGACCATCATCGGCGACGCGCTTTCGCGCTTCTTCGAGGCCTACGACCACGAGGTCGACCGCGTCAGCCACGTCGGCGACTGGGGCACCCAGTTCGGCATGCTCATCACGCACCTGCGCGAGGCGGGCACGGAGGAGGCCGAGGTTCAGGACCTGAACTCGTTCTACCGCGAGGCCAAGCGCCGGTTCGACGACGACGAGGCCTTCAAGGACCGCTCCCGCCAGGCCGTCGTCGAGCTCCAGCAGGGCGATCCCGAGGCCCGCGAGCACTGGCAGGCCCTCTGCGAGCGCTCGCGCCACGAGTTTCAGGAGATCTACGAGCGGCTCGGCATCGTGGTGTCCGAGAAGGGCGAGTCGTTCTACGAGCCGTACCTCGCCGAGACCGTAAAGGAGCTCGAGGACAAGGGCCTCGTCGTCGTCGACGGCGGCGCCAAGTGCGTCTACGTCGAGGGCTTCACCAACAAGGACGGCGAGCCGCTCCCGCTGATCATCGAGAAGGCCGACGGCGGCTACAACTACGCCACCACCGACCTCGCCGCCATCCGCTACCGCATCCAGCAGGGCGCCGACCGCATCCTCTACGTCATCGACCTGGGCCAGTCCCAGCACATGGAGATGGTCTTCGCCGTCGCCCGCAAGGCCGGGTGGCTGACCGACCAGGTGGACGCCGTCCACGTCGGCTTCGGCCTCGTCCTCGGCGAGGACCAGAAGCGCCTCCGCACCCGCGAGGGCGAGTCGATCCCGCTCAAGGACCTCCTCGACGAGGCCGTCCGTCGCGCGCGTGAGCTAGCGGCCGAGCGCCTGGAGACCGCCCGTGGCACCCGCAAGGCCGCGGACATCGACGCCGTCGGCGAGCACATGGGCATCGCGGCCGTCAAGTACGCCGAGCTCTCCCACAACCGCACCACCAACTACGTCTTCGCCTTCGACAAGATGGTCTCGCTCCACGGCAACACCGCCCCCTACATCCTCTACGCGTACGCGCGCGTGGCCGGCATCGCGGCGGAGGCCGCCCGCCACCAGGGCGGCGACACCGGCGAGGTGGGGGTCGCCGTCGCAACCCCCAACGAGCGCCAGCTCGCCCTCGACCTGGCCCGCTTCGAGGAGACCGTCTCGCGAGCGATGGCCGACTACCAGCCCAGCGTCATCTGCGACTACCTCTTCGGGGTCTGCCAGCAGTTCAGCCGCTTCTACGAGGAATCCCGAGTCATCGGCGAGGACGGCTCGGTCGACGTCGCCCGCCTCCGTCTCTGCGAGGCCACGGCCGCGACCATCAAGGCCGGCCTCGGCCTGCTCGGAATCGAGACGCTCGAGGAGATCTAAGCCTGGCGTTCGTCCGGCGACGGCGCGGCGAACGTCCAGAAACCGACGCTATGAGGTCGGTAAATGGACGTTCGCGGCTCGCGGGGCCCCGAGGAACTCCACGATCCGCTCCGCCAGCGCCGCCGGCTGCTCCATCGGCACGAACCCACGGGAGTCGGGCATCAGCTCGAACCGCCCCTGCGGCAAGAGCGACGCCAGCCGCTCCCCGTGCTCGCGCGGGAACAGCTTGTCCTGATCGCCCCACACCACCAGCGCGGGCTTGTCGAACGACGGCAGTGCCTCCGCCGCCTCGAACGTGTACCGCTTGTCGACCGCGAGCAACAGCCGACGAAGGTCCCGTCGCACGCCCGGCACGGTCCGCACCGGCGTCGTGAACGACCGCATCACGTCGTCAGGCATCGCCTCCCGCGTCGTCCACCCGTACGCGAACGGCGTCCGCTGCACCCAGCGGAACCGCACGAGCTGACCCACCGTCCACAGCGCCCCCGGCAGCCGCGCGGCCGGGATCAGATACAGCTGCGGCTTCGGCGGGAACACCTCCCATGCGTCGCACGAGGTCAACACGAGCGCCCCAACACGCGAAGCCCGATGCCCCACCAGCCACTGCGCCACGGCCCCGCCGGTGTCGTTGGCAACCACGACGACGTCCTCGAGCCCGAGCTCTTCGAGAAGGTCCGCGACGATCCCCGCCAGCCCCGGCAATGACAGATCGGCGTCCGGCGGCATGGGCCGCGTGTGCGCGCCCATCGGCAGGTCAGGACTGATGCATCTGTAGCCAGCTTTAGCTACGCGAGGCGCGACGTCTCGCCAGAGCAGACCGTTCACGCCCACGCCGTGCACGAACACGACGGGGCGTCCCGATCCCTGTTCTCGGTAGTCGATTCCGGCCGCGGTCGGCACGGAGCCACCATCGCACAACGACGTGAAAGGATTCCCCGGCCATGGCCGACGCGCACCAAGAAGCCGACGTCGTCGTCATCGGCGCTGGCATCGCCGGCCTCACCGCCGCGCTCGAGCTGCTCAACAACGGCCGGCAGGTCACCCTCCTCGACCGCTGCCACCCCGAGGAGGTGGGCGGCCTGGCACGGGAGGCCTTCGGCGGCATGTTCATGGTCGACTCCCCGCAGCAGCGCCGCTCCGGCATCGACGACAGCTACGACCTCGCCCTCGATGACTGGCTCCGCATCGCCGGCTTCGACGAGCAGGACGTCTGGCCAAGAAGATGGGCCGAGCAGTACGTCGCCCGCGCCCGCGACGACGTCGGCCGCTGGCTCTCCGACCAAGGGCTGAAGTTCTTCCCCGTCGTCAACTGGGCCGAGCGCGGCATGTACAGCGACGGCAACTCGGTCCCGCGCTTCCACCTCGCCTGGGGCTGCGGCCAGGGCCTGGTCGACGCGGTCTGGGGCAAGCTCCAGGGACACGACAACCGCGACGACCTCGTCGTCCACTTCGAGACGAGGGTCACGGAGCTGATCGAAAACGACGACGGCGCGATCACCGGAGTCGCCCTCGAGGACGGCACCGAGATCCGGGCGAACTCGACGCTCGTCGCCGCCGGCGGCATCGGCGGCAACCTCGACCTCGTCAAGCGCGAATGGCCCAAGGACATGGGCGACCCGCCCGAGCAGCTCCTCATGGGCTCCCACTACTACGCCGACGGCGCCCTCCACGACGAGGTCCGAAAGCACGGCGGCAACGTCACCCACATCGACCGGATGTGGAACTACGCCGACGCCGTCCGCCACCCCAAGCCGCGCCGCCCGCTCCACGGCGTCAAGCTCATCCCGCCGCGCTCCGGCCTCATGCTCGACCCCGACGGCAGGCGCTACGGCCCCGTCCCGGTCATGCCGACCTTCGACGCCCGCTACGCCCTCGAGCGAATGTGCGAGGACCCGCGCAAGTACTCCTGGCTCGTCTGCAACCGCAAGATCGCGATCCGCGAGCTCGACGTCTCCGGCTCCGAGCACAACCCCCAGATCCGCGAGAAGCGCCTCGGCCGCTTCATCCTCAGCGTCCTCGCCGGCAAGCCGAACCTCGTCGACTACTTCGTCGACCACTGCCCCGACTTCGTCGTCGCCGACACGCTCCCCGAGCTCGCGCAGAGGATGAACGAGGTGACCGGCAACGACGACCTCGACGCCGACCTCATGACGAGCGAGATCAAGCGCTACGACGACAACCTCGCCCGCGGCAAGGCGCTCTGGAACGACGACCAGATCCGCCGCATCGCTCAGTACCGCAACTGGCGCGGCGACCGCCTGCGGACCTCCAAGTTCCAGCGCATCGCGGACCCGAAGGCGGGCCCCCTCCTGGCCATCCGCCTCCAGCCGATGGCCCGCAAGTCGCTTGGCGGCATCCAGACCGACCTCGAGTCGCGGGTGCTCCACGCCGAGACGGGCCAGCCGATCCGGGGCCTCTACGCCGCCGGCGAGGCGGCCGGGTTCGGCGGCGGCGGCATGCACGGCCGCCGCTCCCTCGAGGGCACCTTCCTCGGCGGCTGCGTGTTCAGCGCGCGCATCGCCGCCCAGTCGATCGCGCACGGCGACACCGTCACGCACTCGACCAACGGCGACGTCCCGGCGAGCGCGGTCGAGGCCGAGTGAGCACGGTCGGCGAGTACATCCTCCACCGCCTCCACGCGGAGTGGGGGGTCGAGCGCATCTACGGCTACCCCGGCGACGGCATCAGCGGCTTCATGGGCGCGTTCCCTGAGCTCGAGGGCGGGCCCGAGTTCGTCCAGGTCCGCCACGAGGTGATCGCGAGCTTCGCGGCCACCGCGCACTCCAAGTTCACGGGCGAGCCCGGCGTCTGCCTCGCCACCTCCGGCCCGGGCGCGATCCAGCTCCTCAACGGCCTCTACGACGCCAAGCTCGACCACCGCCCGGTCGTCGCGCTCGTCGGCCAGCAGAAGCGCGTCTCGCTCGGCTCCGACTGGCTCCAGGAGGTCGACCTCCCCGCCCTGCTGAACGACGTCTCCGAGTTCGTCCAGACCTGCATGGCGCCCGAGCAGGCGCGCCACCTGGTCGACCGCGCCATGCGCACCGCGATCGCCACCCGCGGCGTCGCCTGCATCGTCGTCCCGGTCGACGTCCAGCACGCCGACGCCGCCGAGCCGCCCAAGGCGCACGGATCGGTCTTCTCGTCCGCTGCGCACAGCCCGCCGCGCGTCCTGCCCGAGGACGGCGAGCTCGACCGCGCCGCGCGCGTGCTGAACGAGGGCTCGAAGGTCGCGATCCTCGCCGGCCAGGGAGCGTTGAACGCCCGCGCGGAGCTCGAGCAGGCCGCCGACCTGCTCGGCGCCGGGGTCGCCAAGGCGCTCAACGGCATCGCCGTCCTGCCCGACGACCTCTCCTACGTGACCGGGTCGATCGGCCTGCTCGGCACCAAGCCGTCCAGCGAGATGATGGGCGGCTGCGACACGCTGCTGATGGTCGGCTCGAACTTCCCGTTCGCCGACTGGCTGCCCGCCGAGGGCCAGGCGCGCGGCGTGCAGGTCGACGTCGACGGCCGCCACATCGGCCTCCGCTATCCGATGGAGGCGGCCCTGGTTGGCGACGCGAGGGAGACCCTCGCCGCCCTGATCCCCCGCCTCACGCGCAAGGAGGACCGCGGCTGGCGCGGCGAGATCGAGGAGAACGTCGCGGCGTGGAAGCGGATGCTCGCCGAGCGCGCCGCGCTGCCCGCCGAGCCGCTCAACCCGATGCTGGTCTTCCAGGAGCTCAGCCCGCTCCTGCCCGACGGCGCGCTCCTCACGGCCGACTCCGGCACCGCGGCCAACTGGTGGGCGCGCCACATCACCTTCCGCGACGGCATGAAGGCCGCGATCTCCGGCACGCTCGCGACCATGGGCTGCGCGGTGCCGTACGCGCTCGGCGCGAAGTTCGCCTACCCCGACCGCACGGTCGTCGCCGCCGTCGGCGACGGCGCCTTTCAGATGATCGGGATGAACGCGCTCATCGACGTCGCCCACTACGCCGACCGCTTCCCCAACCCCCAGACGATCGTGCTGGTGCTCAACAACGGCGACCTCAACGAGGTCACCTGGGAGCAGCGCGCGATGGCCGGGGACCCGCGCTTCGACGCGTCGCAGACGCTGCCCGCGTTCCCGTACGCGCGCTACGCCGAGATGCTCGGGATGAAGGCGCTCCGGGTCGACTCGCCGGACGCCGTCAAGCCCGCGTGGGAGGAGGCGCTGGCGCACCGGGGGCCGGTGCTGTACGAGGCGGTCACCGACCCGAACATGCCGCCGATGCCGCCCCAGCTCCGCTTCGAGACGCTGAAGAACATGACGCGGGCGTTCGTGAAGGGCGACCCGGCGGCGCGCGACATCATGCGGCACGCGGCGCGCGCCACGCGAGGGGACTGGGTGGCAGCACGCAAGGGGGGCGACTCCGAGTGAACGTCCGCGAGGCCGTCTTCGACCTCCTGCGCGAGCGGGAAATGACCACGATCTTCGGCAACCCCGGCTCCACCGAGCTGCCGATGCTCCAGGACTACCCCGACGACTTCCGCTACGTGCTCGGGCTCCAGGAGATCGTCGCGGTCGGCATGGCCGACGGGTTCGCCCAGGCGAGCGGCCGGCCCGCTCACGTGAACCTGCACACGGCGCCGGGCGTCGGCAACGGCATGGGGGCGATCTTCAACGCGCGCGCGAACAAGGCGCCGCTGCTCGTGACCGCCGGCCAGCAGAGCCGCTCGCTGATGACCCTCCAGGCGAACCTCACGAACGTCGACGCCGCGCGCGTGCCGCTGCCGCTCGTGAAGTGGAGCTACGAGCCGCCCCGCGCCGAGGACGTGCCGCACGCGATCGCGCGCGGGATCCACATGGCCACGCTGCCGCCGCTCGGTCCCGTCTTCGTCTCGATCCCGATGGACGACTGGGCCGCGGAGGTGAACGAGTCCGAGGTCCGCCACCAGTCGCGCCGGCTCGTGGGCGGCCGCGCGGTGGCGTGCGACAGCGCGGTGGAGCAGCTCGCGCAGCGGCTGCGCGACGCGAAGAACCCCGTGCTCGCGGCCGGCCCCGACATCGACACCTACGGCGCGTGGGACTCCGCGGTGGCGCTGGCGGAGAGGCTGCGCTGCCCGGTATGGGCCACGCCCGCGCCCGGCGGCGGCCGGCTCGGGTTCCCCGAGAGCCACCCGCAGTTCCAGGGCGTCCTGCCGCCGGCGATCGGCCCGCTCGCCGAGACGCTCGCCGGCCACGACCTGATCCTGGTGGTCGGCTCGTCGACGTTCCCCTACTACCCGAACATCCCCGGCGACCTGCTGCCCGAGGGCGCGACGCTGGTGGCGATCACGAGCGACCCCGACGAGGCCGCGCGCGCGCCGATGGGCGACGCCGTGGTCGCCGACGTGGCGTTCACGCTGGACGCCCTGCTCGCCGAGCTCGGCGATTACGAGCCCGACCGCGAGCCGCCCGCGCCGCGGCCGGACCCCGAGCCGGTCGAGGAGTCCGACCCGATGAGTCCGAGCGCCGCGGCGCAGGCGCTCGCCGACGTGTTCCCCGCCGACGGCATCGCGGTGGTCGAGTCACCGTCCGCCACGCTGGCGATACGCAACCGTCTCCGGCTCTCGAAGCCGGGTAGCTGGTACTTCGGGGCCGGCGGCGGGCTCGGATTCGGCCTGCCCGCGGCGGTGGGCGTGCAGCTCGCTCAGCCGGACCGGCCGGTCGTGTGCGTGGTCGGGGAGGGCTCGGTGCAGTACGCGGTCCAGACGTTCTGGAGCGCCGCGGCGTACGACGTGCCGGTCACGTTCCTCGTGGTGCGCAACGAGGAGTACGCGATCCTCAAGTGGTTCGCGGCGCTAGAGACCGTCGAGGGGGCGCCGGGGCTCGACCTGCCCAAGCTCGACTCTGCCTCGCTCGCGGCCGGGTACGGCGTCGAGTCCACGCGCGTCGACGACCCCGACGGCCTCCGCGAGGCGCTGCGCGACGCGATCGGCTCGGGCGCGCCGCGGCTGGTGGAGACGCGCGTCGCACCGGGTATGGCGCTCGCATGACCGCGTGCTGATCGCCGGCACGCTCGCCATCGGCGGGGAGCTGCACGAGGGCTGGGTCGAGGTCGACGGCGGGGCGATCGCGCGCTGCGAGCGCGGCGACCCGCCGGGCGAGCCCGACGTCCGGCACGACGGCGTCATCTCCGCCGGGTTCGTGGACCTCCAGGTGAACGGCGCGGCGGGTCACGACGCGGCGGGCGGGGCCGACGATCTCGACGCGGTCGACGCGGCGATGCTGGCGCACGGCGTCACCACTTACGTCGCCGTCCTCGCGAGCCCGGACGAGGAGCTGGCCCGGCGCGCGATGCCCGAGCTCGAGCGGCGCGCCGCGGACCCCGAGTCACCGCTCGCGGGCGTGCACTTCGAGGGCCCCTACATCTCGCGCGACTACATCGGCGCACACCCGCCCGAGCGCGTGACCGACCCGCCCGAGCACGTGCCCGACTGGATGCGCTCGCCGGCCCTCGCGGTCGTGACGATCGCCCCGGAGCTGCCGGGCGCCGCGGGGCTGATCGCGGAGCTCGACCGGCTCGGCGTGATGGTGTCGCTCGGGCACTCGGGCGCGACCGCCTGGGAGACGCGCGCCGCGGCCGACGCCGGCGCGCGGATGGTCACCCACATCTTCAACGCGATGACCCCGATCCACCACCGCGAGACGCGGCTGCCGGGCGCCGCGCTCACCGACGACCGGCTGCTCGTCTCGGTGCTCTCGGACAACGTGCACGTGGCGGCGCCCGCGCTCGAGCTGGTCCGCCGCGCCGCCGGCGACCGCGTCGTGCTCGTGAGCGACTCAACGCCCGGCGCCCACGCCGAGCCGGGTCGTTACACGATGTCCGGCGTCGAGATCGTGCGGCACGACGACGGCTCGGTCCGGACGCCGGACGGGCGCCTGGCCGGGAGCGCGCTGACGCTCGACGCGCACATGCGGCTGTGGGCGTCGCTCACGTCGGCGACGCTCGCCGAGGCGATCCAGGCCGCCACCGAGCGGCCGGCCTCGCTGATCGGGCGGTCGGCGCGCCTGGACCGCGGCGCACCCGCGGACATCGTGCTGCTCGACCCGCGCACCGCCGAGGTCGTGCGCGTCATGCGCCACGGGCGCTGGCTCGACTAGGCTCCGCCGCGATGGCGGATCCGCGCTACTCGCTCGCCCACGTGGGCCTCGAGGTCGGCGACTTCGCCGCCTCGCGCGCGTTCTACGAGGGCGCGCTCGAGCCGCTCGGCATCGGCGTCGTGATGGAGTTCGGCGAGGGCTACGCCGGCTTCGGGATCCCCGGCAGGCCGTCGTTCTGGATCCGGCAGGCGGACGGGAACGTGTCGGGCCCGACGCACATCGCCTTCCACGCCACCGACCGCGAGCGCGTCGACGCCTTCCACGCGGCCGCGCTCGCCGCCGGCGGGAGCGACAACGGACCGCCGGGGCTCCGGCCCTACCACCCGACGTACTACGGGGCGTTCGTCCTCGACCCCGACGGCAACAACATCGAGGCCGTCTGCCACACGCCTGGGTGAGCAGGGTGCAACAGGGGCCAGGCCACCTGTTGCACGTCAGGTGCAACAGGTGGCCTGGCCCCTGTTGCGCGTGGCCCTGTTGCGCGCGGGACGAGTGGCGTCGCGCCGAGCGCTACCTTCGGATTCGTGGGCTCCTTCACCGACGACGCGCACGAGCTGTCCCCCGAGGAGGTCCGCGACCGCCTCGGGCGCGGCGAGATCGAGGTGATCGACGTCCGCGAGCAGTACGAGTGGGACGCGGGCCGGATCGCGGGGGCGCGGCACGTCCCGCTGGCGAGCCTCGGCGGCGCGGCCAGGGAGCTCTCGCGCGACCATCCCGTCGTGTTCGTGTGCACCGTCGGGGCGCGGTCGGGCGTGGCCACCGAGGCCTTCCGGGCGTCCGGCTGGGAGGCCTACAACATGGACGGCGGGATGCGGCTCTGGGCCGAGCGCGGGCTGCCGCTGGAGCCGGCCGGCGGCGTCGTCGCGGATCATTGACTGGCCAATCAACCAGCCGGTAGAATCGGCTCCAAGACCATGCTGTCGTCGATCGAGGAAGGCATTCGCGCCGTGGCGGCGGGCGAGCTGGTGATCGTCGCCGACGACGAGGACCGCGAGAACGAGGGCGACCTCATCATGGCGGCCGAGAAGGCGACCGCGGAGAGGATCGCCTTCATGATCCGTCACACCAGCGGGATCATCTGCCAGCCGATGACCGGCGAGCGGCTCGACCAGCTCGACCTGCCGCAGATGGTCGAGCGCAACACCGAGTCGAAGCGCACGGCTTTCACGGTCTCGGTCGACGCGCGCGACGGCACGACCACCGGCGTCTCGGCCGACGACCGCGCCCGCACGGTCACCGCGCTCGCCGATCCGGAGACCGGGGCCGACGACTTCCTCAAGCCCGGCCACATCTTCCCGCTCCGCTACCGCGACGGCGGCGTCCTCAAGCGCGCCGGTCACACCGAGGCCGCGATCGACCTCGCGCGGCTCGCGGGCCTGCGCCCGTCCGGCATCCTCGCCGAGCTCAACAACGACGACGGCACCATGATGCGGATGCCCGAGCTCGAGCGGTTCGCGCGCGAGCACGGCCTGCCGCTGATCACCGTCGCCGACCTGATCGCCTACCGCTACCGCAACGAGCGGATCGTCGAGCGCGCGCGTGAGAGCCGCGTGGCCACGGAGCACGGGCCCTGGACCTACCACCTCTACCGCTCGCCGCTCTACCCGGGCGAGCACCTCGCGCTCGTGATGGGCGACATCGACCCCGACGAGCCCGTCCTGACGCGCGTGCACCGCGCCTGCCTCGCGGGCGACGTCTTCCAGAGCAAGATGTGCACGTGCGGCGCGAAGCTGCGCGCCTCGCTGCGGCGCATCACGGCGGAGAAGCGCGGCGTGCTCGTCTACCTGCGCGGCCCCGAGTCGCACGCGTTCGGGGGCCACGAGACCACCGAGTCGCAGGACGAGCCCGGGCAGGACCGCGTCTGGCGCGAGCACGGGCTCGGTGCACAGATCCTCCAGGACCTCGGCGTGCGGCGGATTCGGCTGATGTCGAACACGTCCGCGAGCTTCGCGGCCCTCGGCGGCTTCGAGCTCGAGATCGTCGAGCGCGTCCCGCTCGTCACGCCGGTCATCGAGGGCGACGACGTGGACGTCGCCTCGCTGCTCGCCGACGCCTGACCAGGCGTACACTCCGCGCCGCATGGCGGGGAGGGCCGTGATAGTCGCCGGTGAGCGCGTGGCGCTCACGGCGCCCGCGCGCGAGGAGTTCGTGGGGCGCTGGGAGGTGCTCGGCGATCCGGTCGACGCGATGCTGCTGGGCTCGCCCGCGATCGCGCAGGCGCGGTTCGTGCGCACGATGCCGCCGGCCACCCGCGAGCAGCGCGAGGCGCTCTACGAGCAGCACGTCGCCCGCACGGTCCTGTGCTTCGACGCGTGCGCGGGGGGACCCGACGGACGCTGCGTGGCGGAGGCCCACCTGTGCGAGATCACCTGGCCGCGCGCGTCGGGCGAGCTCGAGGTCGTCGTCTTCGCGCGCGACGACCGGCGCCAGGGCTACGGCGCGGAGACCGCGGCGCTCGTCTGCGCGTACGCGTTCGACGGGCTCGGCCTCAACCGGATCTCGTGGCGCTTCCCGGTCTCGAACTCCGCGGCCGCCGCCGCGTCGGAGCGCCTCGCGAGGGACCACGGAGCAAGGCGGGTCGGCGTTGCCCGTGAGGCCGAGTGGGTCAGCGGCGCGCACGGCGACGTGGCGGTCTGGGAGCTCCTGCGGCGGGACTTCCCGCCGCACCCCGGGACCGCCGAGCTCCGCACGCCGCCGGGCGAGTTCCAGGGGTAGCCGCGCCAAAAAGCCCGCCGGGGGCCGTCGATAGACTCGCCCGCTCATGCTGAAGCCCTCGCTCAAACGCTGCGCAACGGAGGTCCGGGAATGCCGCTGATTCCGATGGTGGTCGAACAGACGTCGCGCGGTGAGCGCTCGTTCGACATCTACTCGCGACTGCTCAACGAGCGGATCATCTTCCTGGGCGATGCGGTGGACGACCAGATCGCGAACCTGATCGTGGCGCAGCTGCTGCACCTCGAGTCGGAGGACCCGGACAAGGACATCTCGCTCTACATCAACTCGCCGGGCGGGCAGATCTACGCGGGGCTCGCGATCTACGACACGATGCAGTTCATCAAGCCGGACGTCACGACGATCTGCTTCGGCATGGCGATGTCGATGGGCTCCTTGCTCCTCACCGGCGGCACGAAGGGCAAGCGGCTCGCGCTGCCCAACAGCCGGATCCTGATCCACCAGCCGTCCGGCGGCTACCAGGGCCAGTCCGCCGACATCGAGATCCACGCGCAGGAGATCCTGGACCTCCGCCGTCGCATGGACGAGATCTACGCCGGCCACACCGGTCAGAGCATCGAGAAGGTGCACGACGACATGGACCGCGATCGCTACTTCAAGCCCGACGAGGCCGTCGAGTACGGGCTGATCGATCGCGTGATCGAGCACCACTAGCGCAGGCCGGCGGGCGCCGCGCAAGCCCGCTCCCGCGCGGGAGGGAGTCGCCCCTCCCGCGTCGAACCCATCCGGCCAGGTGGCTAACTTGGCGACAACTTGAGCGAGCGCGAAAGCCTCGACTCGCTTCGCCGGCTCAACGACGAGGAGTTGGCGCGCGTCGCCGCGCGCGGGGACGAGGGCGCCGCGCGCGTGCTGCTCGAGCGGTTCGAGGAGCCGCTCTACCGCTACACGCTCGCGCTCGTGCGCGACGGCGACCTGGCGCGCGAGGCGACCTGGAGCACGCTGTTCGAGGCCGCGCGGGCCGTGCGGATGGACGACTACTCGGAGCCCGTGAAGCCGTGGCTGTTCCGCGTCGCCCACACGGCGGCGGACGTGGCGGGCGGGCGACCCAACGGCCGCGCGGACGACGACGAGGCCGTCGCGCGGGCCGCAGCCGCGGGCGGCGAGGACCGCGAGCGGATGGAGGCGATGCTCGACCGGCTCGACTCGCTGCCCGAGGAGCAGCGCGGCGCGCTGCTGCTCCGCGAGCTGGTCGGGCTCGAGTACACGGGGATCGCGACGGTCACCGACGAGCGCGCGTCGGCCGCGCGGGCGTCGGTCTTCCACGCGCGGCTGGCGATGCAGGACGACCCCGAGGCGACCACCGAGCACTGCGACGAGATCCGCGCCGCGATGTCGAAGGCCGAGGCGGGCGTGCGCGAGCGGCGCTCGATCTCGCTGCACCTGGAGACCTGCCCGGTCTGCGAGGAGTTCGCCCGGCAGCTCGAGACGCGGCCCGACGACCTTCGCACGCTCTTCCCCGGGCCCGAGGAGCCGCTCGCGGCCGAGCTGCTCCCGCCGCTGCCGCCGATCCCCGGCCGGGAGGAGGCGGTGACGGCTGTCACGCCGATCGTCGACGACGAGGAGGGCGGCGGCCGGCGCCGACGGCGCGCCCTGCTGATCCCGGCCGTGATCGCGCTCGTCCTGGCCGGCGCCGGGATCGCGACGGCCCTGATCCTCAACGATTCAGGCGGCGGGGACAAGGGCAACGCGCGCGCGGCGCGCGAGACGAATCTGCCCGGCACGACGGCGCCCGGCGAGGAGACCGAGCCGCCGAAGGAGGAGAAGTCCGGCGGACTGGGCGAGGGCGGGGACGAGGGCTCCAAGGCCGGCTCCGGCGAGGGCGGCGACAAGGGGTCCAAGGCCGGATCCGCCGGCGGCGGAGCCGACGAGGGCTCCGAAAGCGGCGGCGACGACGGCTCCGGGGGCGGCGGCGACGAGAGCTCCGCGAGTGGCGGCGACGAGAGCTCCGGGAGCGGCGGCGACCAGGGCTCCGCGGCCGGCGCCACCGGCGGCACGTCGGACGAGGGCTCCGGCGGCACGTCGGACGAGGGCAGCGAGGCGGGATCCTCCGCCGGCTCCGGCGAGACGCCCGGCGAGGGCTCCGAG
>DATENL010000241.1:0-2808 GCA_035275105.1 Thermoleophilaceae bacterium | reverse complement strand
GATGGTGAGCGGGCGCAGCGGAAGAATTCATCGGCTCGAGGACTGGGGCCGTCGCCAGCTCGCTTATCCGATCGAAAAAGTCCACAAGGCGCACTACGTGCTCATGAACATCGAGTGCGACAACGAGACCCTCAACGAGCTCGAGCACGCGTTCAAGTTCAACGACGCTGTCCTGCGCCACCTCACCGTCGTCATGGACGAAGCGGTCACCACGCCGTCCGCGATGATGAAGGAAGAGAAGTCGCGCTCGATGCCGACCGGCGGCGAGGACACGGCGAAGCCTGCGGCAGCACCGGCTCCGGCCGCGGCGGCGCGATCGGCGCTCCCGCCGCCTGCGTCTCCTCGAGCGCGACCGCGGCGTCGGGCGAGGTGGCCGGAACGGGCTTCCCCGAGCTAGCGGCGCGCAGAGCCACCACCATCTCCTCGCAGGTCTGGAACCGGTCCGCGGGCGCCTTCTCGAGCGCCTTGTCCACGACGCGCGCGAGGGCCGGCGGGCAGTCGGCGCGCAGGTCCGACACGAGCGGTGGCCGCTCGCGGATGTGGGCCATGATCACGGCCACGTCCTCGTCCTTCCTGAACGGCGGCCGCCCCGTGACGCACTCGAACAGCACGCAGCCGAGCGCGTAGATGTCGGTCCGCCCGTCCACCGGCTTGCCCTCGACCTGCTCGGGCGCCGTGTAGTTGACCGTTCCGACGAACTGACCCGTCTTCGTGAGCCCGCTGACCGAGCTGGCGTG
This sequence comes from Thermoleophilaceae bacterium, assembly GCA_035275105.1. GTDB lineage: Bacteria > Actinomycetota > Thermoleophilia > Solirubrobacterales > Thermoleophilaceae > AC-37. The sequence goes on along the minus strand of DATENL010000241.1, from coordinate 2,071 downwards.
CTTCGCGAGCCCGAAGTCCGCCAGGTACACGTGGTCGAGCGCCTCGGGCGAGCTGCGCCGGATCAGGAGGACGTTCCCCGGCTTCACGTCGCGGTGCACCAGGTCGCGTTTGTGCGCGGCCGCCAGCGCGCTGGCGACCTGCGAGGCGATCGCGGCCGCGCGGTCCAGCTCGAGCGGCGCCTCGCCGCGCAGGAGGTCGCGCAGGTCGGTGTCGTCCACGTAGCGCATCGCGATGTAGAGCAGACCCTCGGCCTCGCCCGCGTCGTACACCGGCACGATGTTCTGGTGGTCGATCCCGGCCGCGACGCGCGACTCGCGCAGGAAGCGCTCCCGGAAGCGCTCGTCCTGGGCCAGCTCGAGCGCGATCAGCTTGAGCGCCACGGTTCGGTCGAGACGCAGGTCGTGGGCCCGGTACACGGCGGCCATGCCGCCGCGCGCGAGCAGCGCCTCGATCCGGTAGCCGGCGAACTCCGCGCCGATCCGCGGGGCCTCGAGCATCAGAGGTCGCGCACGGAGACGAGCCCGCTCTGGAGCGCCCGCTCGGCGAGCGCGAGCCGCTTGCGGTTCTGCGGCAGGTCCTCGACGTCGAACTTCGCGAACAGGGCGCGCAGGTGCGTCTTGACCGCGTCGATGCTCAGGAACAGCTCGTCGGCGATCTGCTGGTTGGTGGCGGGCGTGGCGAACTCGCTGCCGTCCTTGAACGGCCGGCACAGCGCCAGCAGCACGCGCCGCTGCGCGTCGGACAGGCTCGCGCTTGTCAGGAGGTCGGACGCGGCCACGGTGCTGTCCCCGCCCTCGGCGACAGGCTCGCGGTACTGGACGAGCGTGTTGCCGAAGCGCAGCATGTCGCCGTCGCGCAGGCGCCGGCGGCCGTGGACGCGATCGCCGTTCACGAACGACCCGTTGCGCGAGAGCCCGTCGTCGACCAGCGTGCACTCCCCGCCGACGAGCTCGAGCACGGCGTGGAGCCCGGAGACCTGGTTGTCCCACTCGAGCGAGAGGTCGGTGGCTGCCCGGCGGCCGATCGAGAGCGGCCCGCGGTCCATGAACACGAGCTGCTGGTCCCCGGCCTCGCCGCGGTACATGAGGAACGGCTTGCCGGCGCGCTCCGCCTCGATCTGAGCCTTCAGCTCGACCGCGGTGGCGGGCTTGGGTCCGGGGCTGTCTCCCGCGGGATGGCTCGACGCCACGGCGCGAGGGTAACGGCAGGGACCTCTCGGCGCACCTCCGTCGTATGTAGGGCATGCGGAGGGGAACGCTCGCTCTCACGACACTGGGGTTCGCGCTGCTCACCGCGGGCGGTGCGGGCGCCGGGGGCGGCCCCGTCACGCAGAGCTACGACCCGGGCGGCGCCGCCGTGCCGGGAGTGCCCGTCCGCTACCTCGCGCTCCGCGGCAAGCACGAGACAGTCGTCGCCAAGGTCCGCCGCGACGGCGGGCAGGTGCTGCGCTCGCGCGCCCTGCGCGGCGACTACGCGATCCCCGGTGTGAGCGTCGACGGCTCCGGCGAGGGGCTCTCCGCCAACGGGGGCACCCTGGTCGTGGTCAGAACGCCCGACTACTCGAGGCGGGTGACTCGCACGGCCCTCGCGATCCTCGACGCCCGCCCGCTGCGCGTCCGCCGCACGGTCACGCTCCGCGGCGACTTCGGCTACGACGCCCTGTCGCCGGACGGCCGGACGCTCTACCTCGTTCAGTACCTGTCGGGCGACCAGGCGCGTTACGCGGTGCGCGCCTACGACGTGCGCGCGGGGCGCCTGCGGCCGGGCGCGATCGTCGACCGTAGCGAGCCGGACGAGGAGATGCGCGGGTATCCGGTCGCGCGCCTGTACGGCCCCGGACACCGGTGGGCCTACACGCTGTACGACGGGGGCGGCAAGCAGCCGTTCGTGCACGCGCTCGACACGGTGGCCGGAGTCGCTCACTGCGTCGACCTCCCGATGGTCCGCGCGGTGGACGTCTTCGACGCCAGCCTGGCGACCCGGTCGGCCGGGCGCCGGCTGGCCATCGTCACCGGGCCCCGGCGGCACGAGCTGGCAACGATCGACACGGCGACGCTGACCGCGGCGAAG
>DATENL010000240.1:0-2094 GCA_035275105.1 Thermoleophilaceae bacterium | reverse complement strand
AGCGGCGCGTGGGCGCCGGGGGCGACCTGCGGGCGGTCGCGGCCGACCTGGCGGATCGTTTTCTGGCGGCGCCGGGTAACGGACGACCATGAGCACCCTGGCCCCGACATCGGTCGCTCCGGCGCTGCCGGCGCCGCGCGGCCCGATCGGCGAGCTGCTGGTCGAGCGGCTGCTCCGGGAGCCGCACGAGCTACCCGCCGCGCCGCCGCCCGCAACGGGCGCCGACCCGCTCGGCGACGACGACCTCCAGCTCGCGCTCTACCTCCTGTACGAGCTGCACTACCGCTCGTTCGACGGCGTCGACCCGGCGTGGGAGTGGGAGCCGTCCCTGATCGGCCTCCGCGCCGGGCTGGAGCGCGCCTTCGAGGCGGCGCTGCGGGAGGCGATCCCGGCGGAGGCGCCGGCGGACGTCCCGGCGCAGCTTCGGGAGATCCTCGCCAGCGCCGGCGGCCCGTCGCTGTCCCGCTACCTCGAGACGCGCGCGACGCTCGAGCAGTTCCGCGAGTTCGTCGTGCACCGCTCCGCCTACCAGCTCAAGGAGGCCGACCCGCACTCGTGGGCCATCCCGCGCCTCGCCGGCCGCGCGAAGGTCGCCCTCGTCGAGGTCCAGTTCGACGAGTACGGCGCCGGCCGCGCCGACCGCCAGCACGCGCACCTCTTCGCGCGCGTGATGGAGGCGCTCGGGCTCGACCCCCGATACGGCGCCTACCTCGACGCGATCCCGGGGACCACCCTCGCCACCGTGAACGTCATGTCGCTCTTCGGGCTGCACCGGCGGCTCCGCGGAGCGATCGTGGGGCACCTCGCCGCGCTCGAGATGGACTCGACGCTGCCCAACCGCCGCTACGGGAACGGCCTGCGGCGGCTCGGGCTCGGCGCGAGCGCTACCGACTTCTTCGACGAGCACGTGGAGGCCGACGCCGTCCACGAGGCGCTGGCGGCTCACGACGTCGCCGGCGCGCTCGCGCACGACGATCCCGCGAGCGGGCCCGACATCCTCTTCGGCGCCCGGGCGATGGCGCTGCTCGACGCGCGGATGGCCGACCACACGCTCGCCGCCTGGGCGGCCGGCGAGTCCTCGCTTCGCGCGCCAGCGGCTAATCACGGCAGCCCGCGCCGCGCTTTGGTCACTTGACTGCGGATATAGCGGTCAAGTGACCAAAGCGGCGCCGGCTCCGACTACGCCGCGTCACCCGGGCGCTCGGAGGCGCCGTCGGCCCGGAACCCGATCAGCTTGTGCGTGCCGTCGCAGAACGGCCGGATCTGCGACCGCCCGCAGCGGCAGAGCGCGATCGTCCCGCGCCCGGGGTCGATCTCGTTGCCGTCTTGATCCATCAGGCTGAAATCGCCACGGATGATGTATGGACCGTCGCGATATGGGGTAATTCGAGCTGAGTCCATCTACGGCTCAACTACCCCTCCCCCTGAAAAGGAATCCAAGAAATGAGCTTGATCGGTTACATCATCGCCCTGCTGTTCACGGGGCTGATCGTCGGTGCTCTCGCACGCCTGGCGCTGCCTGGCCGCGACCCGATGACGATCCTCCAGACGATCCTCGTCGGCATCGCCGGGTCCTTCGCGGCCGGGCTGCTCTACGCGCTGCTGTTCCACCGCAACGGCGGTGGGATCCTGCTGTCGGTGCTGTTCTCGATGGCGATCGTCTACGCGATCCGCCGCAGCCGCGGCGGCACGCTGACCACCCCGGCGCCGCGCGGCGGCCTGAGCGGCTCGCGCCGAGGGATCTAGCCATGACCGACAACGAACGCACAGCCGGCGGGCTCGCCGGCCGGATAGCCGGCGCAGCGAAGCAGGTGGCCGGCTCGGTCGCGGGGAACGAGGACCTGGCCCGCGAGGGCCGCCTCCAGCAAGCGCAGGCCGACGCCGAGCTCGAGGCTCGGCGCGAGGAGGCCGAGGCGCGCCAGCGCGGCGCCGAGGCCGATCTCGAGGTGGAGCGCGCCGAGAACGAGACCGAGCGCGAGCAACTCGAGACCGAGCTCGCGGCCGAGCGGCAGGAGGAGCGGATCGAGCAGGACCGCCGTGCCGCCGAGCAGCGCGCCGCCGCCGACGCCGCGGGCGAGAGCGCCGAGGCGGAGC
>DATENL010000239.1:0-10778 GCA_035275105.1 Thermoleophilaceae bacterium | reverse complement strand
CGGGCGCTGGCGCTGGTCGAGCGCGCGGCGCGGGCGGCGTCGGCGACGTCGCTCCCGGCGGCGATCGAGCTCGGCGCGGCCCGCAGCCCCCATGCGGTGACCGAGGGCGAGCGCGAGATGGTCGTCATCGTCCCGGCCTCGGGTCCCGACGTTCCCCAGCGCGCGGCGAAGGCGATCCACCGGGAGCTCGAGCACGGCCTGCAGGGCTACGACGTGACCGTCGCCGTCAGCCGCACCGCAACCGACGCCGTCGACGTCCCGCGCGCGGGCGCCGAGGCGGTTCTCGCCGCGAACGTCGCCGAGGCCGAGCGGCGCGGCTTCCTCGCGTTCGAGGAGACGGGCTCGTACCGCCTGCTGCTCCCCGTCCTCACCGACGACCCGAGCGAGCTCCAGCGCTTCCACGACGAGACGATCGCCCCGCTGGTCGCCTACGACGAGCAGTACGACACGGACCTCGTGCGCACGCTCGAGACCTTCCTCGACGCCGACGGCAGCGTCGCCCGGACCGCCGAGAAGCTCTACACCCACCGCCACACGATCCGCTACCGGCTGGAGCGCGTCCGCGAGCTCACCACGCTCGACGTCGGCTCCACCGACGGCCGCGAGCGCCTGAGCCTGGGGCTGAAGGCGATGCGGGTGCTGGGCATCATGCCGACGCGCGGTCCGGCGTCCGAGCCGGGGGCCGAGGCCGGCCAGGTCCCGCACGACGAGCAGGACCGCTAGCACGCCGTCCGACCGGGCGCGCACGATGCGCCCATGTTCCGAGCCCTGCTGCTGTGCGCCGACGGCGACTGCGCCGAGGTCTTCGAGGCCTACGGCTCGCTGGAGGAGCTGGAGGCGCTCGCCTGCGACTGCGGCTGCTCGCTCGAGCTGCTGGAGATCTCGGAGGCCGCCAACCCGGCCGCCGACGGCTTCACCCTCATGCCGTTGCGGTAGGCGGCATTGGGGGGGAGGGATTCGAACCCCCGTTGCCGGGACCAAAACCCGGAGTCCTGCCAGCTGGACGACCCCCCAGAGGCGCCGCGGAGCATAGGCGCTTGCGGACGCCATTCCCCCGCGCCGTTACGCTGATCCCACGATGGCTCGCGACCTGACCGTCCTCATCATGGCGGCCGGCCACGGCACCCGCATGCGGTCGCAGGTAGCCAAGGTGCTCCACCCGGTGTGCGGTCGCCCGATGGTGCTCTGGGTCGCCGAGGCCGCCCGCGCCGCCGGCGCCGAGCGGGTCGTGTGCATCACGCGTCCGGGCGAGGGCGTGGCCGAGCGGCTCGACGGCCAGGTCGAGGTCGCCGAGCAGACCGACGGCGAGGGGACCGGCTCCGCGGTGCTCGCCGCCCGGTCGGCGATCGAGGAGTCGGAGGCCGTCGTGGTGCTCTCCGGCGACCACCCGCTGATCGCGCAGGAGACGATCGCCGGCATGATCGCGACCCATCGCGCGTCGGATGCCGCCGCCACCGTCCTCACCACCGAAGCGATCGAGCCGACCGGCTACGGCCGCGTTCTCCGCGCTCCCGACGGCTCGGTCGAGCGCATCGTGGAGACCAAGCACACGGAGGGACTCGAGGAGCGGGTCCTGAGCACCCGCGAGGTCAACATGGGCTCCTACGTCTTCGCGGCGGACGAGCTGCTCACGGCGCTCGGCGAGGTCGGCCTCGACGAGGGCGAGCGCTATCTCACCAACGTCGTCCCGGTGCTGATCGAACGCGGCCGCCGCGTCGTCCCGCACACGACGGGCGACGTGCTCAGCGCGCGCGGGGTCAACACGCGCGTGGACCTGATGGAGGTCGAGCAGCTCGCCCGTCGGCGACTCCTCGAGCAGCACGCGCTGAACGGCGTCACCTTCGCATCGCCGCACACGACGCTGGTGGACGCCGACGTCGAGATCGGCGAGGACACGGTCGTCGGCCCCGGCGTCTCGCTCCACGGCGCCACGCGAATCGGCGCCCGCTGCGAGGTCGGCCCGCACGTGACCGCCACCGACGCCGTCCTCGGCGACGAGGTCACCGTCAGCCACGCCGTGATGACCGAGTGCCGCGTCGGCCACGGCGCGACGATCGGGCCGTTCGCGTACCTCCGGCCCGGCGCCGACATCGGACCCGGAGCGAAGGTCGGAACGTCGGTCGAGATCAAGAACTCCACGATCGGCGCGGGCGCGAAGGTGCCGCACCTGTCGTACATCGGCGACGCCGACGTGGGCGAGGGGTCCAACCTCGGCGCCAGCTCGATCACCGCCAACTACGACGGCAAGCGGAAGCACCGGACGACGATCGGCAAGGGCGTCAAGACCGGCATCCACACGTCGCTGGTTGCTCCCGTCACCGTCGGCGACGAGGCGTACACTGGCGCCGGAGCGGTGATTCGCGAGGACGTCCCCGACGGCAGCCTGGCGGTCTCGAGCCCGCAGCAGCGCAACATCGAGCGCCACTCCGAGGCAAACAAGGACGAGAAGGCCGAATGAGCGTCGAGGTCCAACGCGCGCCCGTGTTCGCGCACGACATGAAGATCGACTACGGCAAGCGCCTGATGGTCGCGGCCGGGCGGGCGAGCACCGAGCTGGGCGGGAGGATCGCCGACAAGCTCGGGCTCGAGCTGACCGACGCCGGCCTCAAGACGTTCACCGACGGCGAGGTCTACTGCCGCTACGGCGAGTCGATCCGCGGCGCCGACATCTTCCTGGTCCAGTCGATCGCGGGCAACGACGCCGAGGGGCTGACGGTCAACGACGCCCTGATGGAACTACTGGTGATGATCGACGCCGCCGTCGGCGCCTCGGCCCACCGCGTGATCGCGGTCTGCCCGTGGTACGGCTACTCGCGCCAGGACAAGAAGTCCGCGCCGCGCGAGCCGATCACCGCGCGCGTCGTCGCCAAGACGCTCGAGACCGTCGGGATCGACCGGCTCGTGACGATGGACCTGCACGCCGGCCAGCTCCAGGGCTTCTTCACGAAGACGGTGGACCACATGACCGCCATGCCGATCCTCACCCAGTACGTGAAGGACCAGTTGGGTGACGACCCCGGAAACCTCGTGATCGTCGCGCCCGACGCCGGCCGCGTGAAGCTCACGCGCAAGTTCGCGCAGAAGGTCGGCGTGGACTACGCGCTGCTCGAGAAGGACCGGCCGGCCCAGCAGGTCGCCGAGATCGGCTACGTCATCGGGCAGGAGAAGGTCGAGGGCCGCCGCGCGGTGATCGTCGACGACATCATCGACACCGGCGGCACGCTCGCCGCGGGTGCGCAGACCGTCATCGACGCCGGCGCGAGCGAGGTGTACGCCGTCGCCACCCACGGCCTCTTCTCGGGTCGCGCGTTCGAGACGCTGTCGGCCTCGCCCCTGTCGGGCATCGTCGTCACCGACACCGTTCCCCTCCGGCCCGGCGCGCCGGACATGATCCGCGCCCTCACCTGCGCGGACATCCTCACCGACACGATCCGCCGCATCTTCACCGACGACTCGGTCTCCGAGGTCTTCGGCGGCGAGAACCAATTGTTCTAGCCGGCCGCCCTACTCGTACGCCAGCGCCTCGAGCACGTTCAGCCGCGCCGCCCGCCGCGCCGGCACGACGGCCGCCACCACGCCCGCCACGAACGCGACGATCGTGAAGGCCACGAGCGATCCGACCGGCAGCGAGAAGGTCACGCCCTCGTCGGACAGCGCGTGCGTCGCCAGCGCGGCGACCGCCACGCCCAGCGGCAGTCCGAGGGCCGCGCCGATCAGCGCGGTGATCACGCTCTCCTGCCGCACCATCCGCCGGACCTGACGCCGCGTCATCCCGACCGCCCGCAGCATCCCCACCTCGCGCGTGCGCTCGAACACCGACAGGACCAGCGTGTTCACCATCCCGAACAGGCTGACGATCACCGACAGCGCAAGCAGCACGTACAGGAGGTTGAGCAGGTCGTTGAACCCCGACGAGCGGTCGTCCACCCAGCCCGCCTTCGTCAGCAGCTTCGCGTCGGGGAACGCGTCGAGCGTCCCGTGGAGGGTGGTGGTCGTCTCGACGTTCGCGCCGAGCGGCGTCTTCAGGAACGCGATCACGTCCTTGCCGCGCGGGAACGCCCCGTCGAACGCCGCCCGCCCGATCACGATCTTCGCGAGCAGCGGGTCGAGCTTGTCGATCGTCCGCGGCGTCTGTATCCCGACCACGCGGAGTGAGATGCGCTCCCCGGTCGGCGTCGTGAGCTGGAAGCTGTCGCCGACGCCCACGTGGTGGTCCTTGGCGAAGTCCTTCTCCAGCACCGCCCCGTCGGACCCGAGCTGCGCGAGCGTCGCGTTCGAGCCCTCCACCCAGTTCATGCGCAGCACCTTCGCGATCGCGGGCTCCACGCCGTCCACGCGCTGTCCCTTCCCGAACACCTTCGCGCGCTCCTCGCGGATGCTGGTGGCCAGCGACACGATCGTGGAGCTCGCGACCGCCTGCGTCGCCTTCGGGGCGAACGTGTCGAACCCGTTCTTCGACGTCAGGACGTAGTCCGCGTTCACCTGCCGCTCGAGCGATCGGCGGTCGGAGTCGCGCAGCCCGGCGCCGAGCGTCGCCACGAGCGCCACCAGCCCGAGGCCGATCATCAGCGCCGCGGCCGTGCGCGCGGTGCGCGCCGGGTTGCGGGTGGAGTTCTCCGCCGCGAGCTGACCCGCGGATCCCCCGAAGCGCCGCAGCGGCCGGCCGACGAACGCGGCCAGCGGGCGCACCAGCCGCGCGGCGTTCATCGACGCCGCCACGAACAGCAGCAGGCAGCCGAGCCCGAGGAACGACAGCGCGTCGCCAACCTTGAGGTCCGCGAACGACGCGTACAGGAGCACCGCGACCGCGACGGCCAGCACGACCCCGCCGATGATCGGCGAGCGCCGCGAGACGCGCGTGGGCGGCAGCGCCGCCCCCTCCCGCACGGCCGAGATCGGCGGCACCCGGGTCGCGTTGCGCGCGGGCGCGATCGTCGAGACCACGGTGATCACCGTGCCCAGCACGAGCGACACCACGATCGTCCGCTGCTTGAACACCGTGCCGGTCTGCGGCAGCGAGAGGCCGAGCGCGTCGAACAGCGCGCTGAGCCCCTTCGCCAGCGCCAGTCCGAGGACCAGCCCGACGATCGACGCCAGCAGCCCGACGACGAAGCCCTCGAGCAGCACCGACCGCATCACCTGCCGGCGGGTGGCGCCGAGCGTTCGCAGCGTGGCGAACTCGCGCGTGCGCTGGGCGACCGTGATCGACAGGGTGTTGTAGATGACGAACGAGCCGACGAACAGCGCGATCCCGGCGAACCCGAGCAGGAACGCCTGGATGAAGCTGATGAACTTCTTCGTCTCCTTCGAGTTCGATCGGGCCTGCTGCTCGCCCGTCTTGACCTCGGCCGAGGCCGGCAGCAGGGGCTTGATCTCGTCGAGCAGCTGGGCCGTGGGAACGCCCTGCCCCGCCGCGACGAAGATCGAGTCGAACTGGCCCTGCTTGCGGAGCAGCCGCTGCGCGGTGGCCACGTCGAAGATCGCGATCGTCGCGCCGCCGAGCGAGGCCAGGTCGCCGAGCTTCGCGATCCCGGTGACGGTGAAGTCCTCGACCGGCCCCTGCGCCGAGACTCCGATCCTGTCCCCGATGCCGTAGCCGTTGTCCTCGGCCGTGTTCTGGTCGATCACCACCTGGCCGGGCCCGGCCGCCCAGCGGCCCTTCGTCAGGCTCATCGGGTTGAAGCGCGAGTCGCCGGCGTTGAAGCCGAAGCCGAAGCTCGGCTGGTTCGCGCCGCCGAGCGGCTTGCCGTCGCGGCCGACCAGCTTCGCGAGGTCGGAGGTGCCCTCGAAGGAGAAGATCGCTCCCGCGGCCTCCTCCACGCCGTCGAGCTTCCGGATCTTCGGCAACAGCGACGCGGGCACGGTCGCGGCCCCGGAGCTCGACTCCTCGACCACCTGCTTCCCGGCGATCACCGCGGTCGTGTTCTTGTACGAGTTGGTGAAGATGCCGTTGAAGGCGTGCTCGATCGTGTCGGTGAGCACGTACGTGCCGCTCACCATCGCCACCCCGAGGATGATCGCCAGGGCCGTGAGCACCGTCCGCAGCGGCCGCGCGAGCAGCCCGCGGATGGCGACGCGCCTCACGCGCTCAGCTCCTCCATCGTCCGGACTATCTCGCCGGCGGTCGACTGTCGAACGTCGTGCACCAGCTTGCCGTCGGCGATGAAGAGGACCCGGTCGGCGATCGCCGCGGCCTGCGGGTCGTGGGTGACCATCAGCGTGGTCTGGCCGAAGTTCCCGACCATGCCCTGGAGGAGCTCCAGGATCTCACCGCTCGTCTGCGAGTCGAGGTTGCCGGTCGGCTCGTCGGCGAACACGATCGTCGGCCGCGACACGAGCGCCCTGGCGATCGCCACGCGCTGCTGCTGCCCACCCGACAGCTCGCTGGGCCGGTGCGACAGACGGTCGCCGAGCCCGACGCGCTCGACCAGCTCCTCGTACCAGCCGTCGTCGGGCTCGCGCCCGGCGATGCGCACGGGCACGAGGATGTTCTCCTCGGCCGTGAGCATGGGCAGCAGGTTGAAGAACTGGAAGATGAAGCCGATCCGCTCGCGGCGGAGCTTCGTCAGGTCGGTGTCGTCGAGCCCGGTGATCTCCGTGCCGGCGATGGTCACCTCGCCGCTCGTGGGTCGGTCGAGCCCGGCGAGGATGTGCATGAGCGTCGACTTGCCGGACCCGGACGGGCCCATCACGGCGGTGAGCCGACCGAGCTCGACGGCGAGCGAGACCCCGCGCAGCGCCTCGACGGCGGTGGGCCCCTCCCCGAAGCGCCGGGTGACGGAGTCGGCGGTTACGACGCTCGAGGATTCCATTTGGCGACGCTATCCGAGTCGGGTGGTCGAATACAACCCAAATGGTCACCACCTACACCGTCCTCAAGACGATCCACATCCTCGCCGTCGCCATCTGGGTCGGCGGCGGCGTGCTGATCACGACGCTGATCGCCCGCGCGCGGCGAGCATCCGACAGCGTCACGCTGGTCGCCCTGATCAGGCAGGTCCAGTTCGTCGGTCCGCGCGTATTCGCCCCGTCGAGCCTGATCGCCCTCGTCACCGGCGTCTGGCTCGTGCTCGACGGCGACCTCGACTGGAGCCTGTGGGTGATCCTCGGACTGGTCGGCTGGGCCGCCACGTTCGTCACCGGCAACTTCTTCCTCGAGCCGGCGGGCAAGAAGCTCGGCGCGGTCCTCGCCGAGCGGGGCCCGGAGGACCCGGACGCTCAGGCCTACGTGACCAGGATCCTGAACGTGGCGCGCGTGGACCAGGTCGTGCTGATCCTGGTGATCGTGGACATGGTGATCAAGCCGACCTAGCGGCGAACTTGCGAATCCGCTTCTCGCCCTTCGACTCGAAGAACGCCCACTCCTCGCGCCCCAGCTCGGTCGCCGGGTCCTCGGCGAACCACCACTCGCGCCCGATCCGGTACCAGTTGCGCGTGGCGTTCAGTTGGCCGAGCACCGCCAGCACGCCCGACTCCATCCGTCGGCCCATCAGCTCGTTGGCCGGCACGTTCTCGCGCCGCATCAGGTCGTAGAAGTCGGACCGCGGGTCGCTGACCGCGGCGATCGCGCGCATGACGAGCTCCGAGTCGACCGTCAGGTCGCGGTCCTCCATGTACCAGCCGCCGACGGTCTTCACGTGCTCCATCATCCGCTCGGCGTCGACTCGCTTCGGGTTGCGCAGGAAGCCGAGGTCGTGCAGCGCGCCGACGAGCTCCTCCGGGTCGTCGTCGAAGACCGCCTCGAGCGCCGCGATCTCCAGCTCGATCTGCTCCTTGTCGAGCTGCTTCGTCATCCCGAAGTCGAGGAACGCCACCCGGCCGTCGGGCATCAGGAGGTAGTTGCCCGGATGCGCGTCGGCGTTGAAGTGCTGAAGGTGGTAGATCGAGCCGAAGCAGAAGCGGAAGACGATCTCGCCGAACCGGTCGCGCTCCTCCTGCGGCAGCGCCTTCACCTCGTCGAACCCGACCCCGTCGACCCACTCGGTCACGAGCACCCGCTCGGTCGTGAGCCGCGAGATCACGTCCGGGACGAGGATGAACGGGTGGCCCCGGTACGCGCGGGCGAACGTGCGCTGGTTCTGCGCCTCGTACTCGTAGTCGAGCTCCTCGAGGACCCGCTCCTTGAGCTCCGCGGCGGCGGCCTTGGCGTCGAGGCCGGGCGCCAGCGCCTTCGCGAGCCGCAGGATCATTCCCGCGTTCTGCATGTCCGCGCGCAGGGCCTCGGCGACCCCCGGGTACTGGATCTTCACCGCCACCTTGCGCCCGTCGGGCAGCACCGCGCGGTGCACCTGTCCGATCGAGGCGGCGGCCGTGGCGTCGTGATCGAAGTCGTCGAACAGCTCCTCGACGTCGCACTCCCACTCCTCCTCGAGCACCTTCGCGACCTTGCTCCACGGCATCGGAGGCGCCGACGTCCGCAGCGAGCTGAGCTTGTCCTGGTACAGCTCGCGGTACTCGGGCGGCAGGAACTCGGTGTCGATGAACGAGGCGAGCTGGCCGATCTTCATCGCCGCGCCCTTCATCGTCCCGAGCGTGTCCACCATCCGCTCGGCCGCCTCCAGGTGGCGCTTGTCGAGCTTCTCGGTCGCGCGCTCCTTCGACCGGACCACGTTCGCCGCCCGGGTGCCCGCGTAGCGCGCGCCCTGGCTGCCGATGACGGTGCCGACCTTCGCGGTGCGGGCCACTCGGCCCGTCGGGATCTGCTCGTCGTCGCGCGCCACGGGCGCGAGCGTACCGGTCCGCACTACACTGGCCCGCCGTCATGGCAACCGCGAGCCGACCGAAGCTGGCCGTCGAGGAGCGCCCCGAGAAGGGGTCGCGCGCCACGCGCCGCCTGCGCCGCTCCGGTTATGTGCCGGGGATCGTCTACGGCGGCGGCGACGGCTCCTGCACGTCGTTCAAGGTGGGCGCGCGCGACCTGCGCGCGGCGCTCGTGGCCGGATCGGCCGTCCTCGACCTGGAGATCGCGGGCGGCAAGTCGCTGCCGGTGATCGTCAAGGACCAGCAGCGCCATCCCGTGCGCGACGAGATCCTCCATCTCGACCTGCTCGAGGTCCGCCTCGACGAGAAGATCCAGTCGACCGTGGCGGTCGACATCGAGGGCGCTGAAGAGGCCCCCGGCGCGAAGGAGGGCGGCGTGGTCGAGCACGTCACCCGCGAGCTGAACATCGAGGCGCTGCCGGGCGACCTGCCCGACCGGATCGTGGTCGACGTCTCGCACCTCGAGGCGGCCGGCACGATGCATCTGTCCGAGGTCACTCCGCCGCAGGGCGTCGAGTTCCTGGACGACCCCGAGGAGACGATCATCGCCACCGTCACGATCCCGACCGAGGTCGAGGAGCCCGAGGTCGAGGAGGAGACCGAGCTGGTCGGCGAGGATGGCGAGGTCGTCGAGGGCGCGGAGGCCGAGGGCGAGGCCGGCGAGGGCGAGGCTGCCGCGGAGGGTGGCGGCGACGCCGAAGGCGGCGGCGAAGGCTCCTGAGCCTCTTCGGCCGCCGCGCGCGCGACCCGCGGGTCGAATGGTTGGTGGTCGGTCTCGGGAACCCCGGGCAGGAGTACGCCCGAACGAGGCACAACGTCGGCTTCGAGGTCGCCAACCTGCTCGCCACGCGCTGGGAGCTCCCGCGAGCGAAGTCGAAGTACGGCGGCCTCTACACGGATGGGCGCACCGGCCCCGGCGGCCCTCGCGTGGGCGTGCTGCTGCCGCAGACGTTCATGAACGACGCCGGCCGGTCGGTCGGCCCCGCCCGCGGGTCGCTCGGCGTGCCGCTCGAACGGATCGTCGTGGTCCACGACGAGATCGACTTCGAGTTCGGCCGCGTCGAGGCGCGGCTGGGCGGCGGGACGGGCGGCCACAACGGCCTGAAGTCGCTGCGCGACGGGCTCGGGTCGCCGGACTTCCGCCGCGTGCGGGTCGGGGTGGGGCGGCCGGAGAGCACCGATCCGGAGGTCGTGTCGAAGTGGGTGCTGGGGCGGTTCCGCGAGTCGGACGCCGAGGTTGGGGAGTTGGTCGACGACGCGGCGCGCGCTGTGGAGCGGTTGCTCACATCCGACGTCGAACAGCCGCAATAATGGCGGTGTGAAGGTGCTCGTCTCACCGCCGGTGTTCGCGGCGGGCCGCTTCGCCGTCGGCGCGGTGTCGTGGGCCGCTCCGCGCTTCGCGACCGAGCTGATGGGGCTCCAGCTGAAGGCGCCGGCCGGCTCCTACTGGGCGCGCCTGTTCGGCGTACGCGACGCCGCGCTCGCGGTCGGCCTGCTGCTCTCCGAGCCCGGCGACGACCGCCGCCGCTGGCGCCTGATGGGCATCGCCAGCGACGCGGCCGACGCCTTCGCGGGCGAGCTCGCCGCGCGCGAAGCGAACGCCAAGGGCGTCTCGCGCTGGGCGCTGCCCGGGGCGCCCGTGGCCGTGGTCGCGCTGGGCATCGCCGGCCTCCTCACCGACGACTAGCGCCACTGTCCTGGATTGAGATCGCATAGCGATCTCTAGTCAGGACGGTGCCGTCCTAGACTCGGTTTCAGACCCCGGCCGCGCGCATTGCGCGGTCGGTTCGCATGCCCATGTCGCTCCGCGCGCTGCTCTCATACGCCCACGACGACCCCGGCGTCTCGACGCTCGCCGGCGCCGCGCGGCCGGGGGCGGGGGAGCGGGCGTTCGTGTCGCAGAGCATGCGCCCGTACCTGCTGGCGGCGCTGCTCGACGAGGCGCCCGACCGGCCGGCGCTCGTGGTGGCCGGCGACGACCGCGCCGCGCGCGACCTGGCGGCCGATCTCAAGTCGTT
>DATENL010000238.1:0-3291 GCA_035275105.1 Thermoleophilaceae bacterium | reverse complement strand
TGGCCATGACGGGCGCGGCCGGCGGGCTCGCGGGCGGTCTCTGGGCGCACGCCGGCGCGCAGCTCTTGCCGGGCGCGCCCTGCGTGCTCGACGCGATCGGCTTCGACGGGCTCATGCGCGCGGCGCGGTTCGTCGTCACCGGCGAGGGCCGGCTCGACGACCAGACGCTCGCCGGCAAGGCGGTGGGCGAGGTCGCCACGCGCTGCCGCCAGGCCGGGGTCGCCTGCCACGCGGTCGTGGGCAGCGAGCACCTGGACGCCTTCCGCGAGCGGCTGATCGACCTGTCGAGCGTGACCGAGGCCGGCACGGTCCGCGCGCTGCGCGCGGCGGGCCGCCGCCTCGCGGCCGTCTAGCCCGCTTCGACCACGCCGTAGCGGAGGTACACGAAGCCGCTCGCGAAGCGCCGCTCGTCCAGCAGCGTCAGGTCGAGCCGCACCTCGTCGGGCAGCGCTCGCTTGCCGCCGCCGACCACCGCCGGCGCGAGGAACAGGTGCAGCTCGTCCACGATTCCCGCGGCCAGCGCCTGGGCCGCCAGCTCGGGCCCGCCGACGCTGATCGGGCGCTCGGCCGACTCCTTCATGCGGCGGACGGCCTCGGGGTCGAACTCCCGCTCGACGCGCGTCCTCGCGGTGGTCGCCTCCTGGAGCGTCCGCGAGTACACGACCTTGTCGGCCGACCGCCAGATCTCCCCGTACTCCCGGATCACGTCCGGCTCCCCGCCGTCGGTGCCGAACGTCTCCCAGACCGCCAGGACCTCGTACATCCGGCGGCCGAGCAGGTGCGTGCCGACCTCGCGCTCGAGGTCGTTCACGAACGCGTGGACCTCCGCGTCCGGCGCCGCCCAGCCGAACTCCCCGCGCGCGTCCGCGACGTAGCCGTCGAGGGACGCGATCGACGAGTAGATCAGCTTCGCCACTAGTCCTCGAGCCGCTCGTACGCGAGCAGCGTGAGGAAGTCCACGAAGCGGTCCGACAGCGCCACGTCCTCGAACAGGTCGCGCGACTCGTCGGGCCGGCCCTCGGAGTAGAAGAACTCGTCTCCCACCTCGGCCCGGATCTTCTCGAGCTCCTCGACCTCGAGCCGGCGGACGAGCTCGGGCGTGATCGGGCGGCCGTCCTCGAGCTCCGCCCCGTGGCGCACCCACTGCCAGACCTGCGAGCGGGCGATCTCCGCGGTCGCGGCGTCCTCCATGAGGTTGTTGATCGCGGCCGCGCCGTTGCCGCGCAGCCACGACGAGATGTACTGGATCCCCACGTTCACGTCGCTGCGAAGGCCCGCCTCGGTGATCTCGGCGCCCGTCGCGGCGACGTCGAGCAGGTCGGCCGCCCCCACGTCCACCTCGTCACGCTGGCGGTCGACCTGGTTCGGCCGCTCGCCGAGCACGCGGTCGAACTCCTCCATCGCGACCGGCACGAGGTCGGGGTGGGCGACCCAGGTGCCGTCGAACCCCTGGCCGGCCTCGCGCTCCTTGTCCGCCCGCACGGCGGCGAACGCCCTCTCGTTGATCTCCGGGTCGCGCCGGCTCGGCACGAACGCGGCCATCCCGCCCATCGCGTGCGCGCCGCGGCGGTGGCACGTCTTCACGAGCAGCTCCGTGTAGGCGCGCATGAATGGCACCGTCATCGTCACGCTCGCGCGGTCCGGGAGCAGGAACTCGGGCCGGTCGCGGAAGCACTTGATCATGCTGAAGATGTAGTCCCAGCGCCCCGCGTTCAGGCCGGCCGAGTGCTCGCGCAGCTCGTGGAGGATCTCGTCCATCTCGAAGGCGGCCGGCACGGTCTCGATCAGCACGGTCGCGCGGATCGTGCCGCGCTCCAGGCCCAGCGCGTCCTGAGCCTGGACGAAGACGTCGTTCCACAGCCGCGCCTCGAGGTGGCTCTCCATCTTCGGGAGGTAGAAGTACGGCCCGGCGCCGCGCTCGATCAGCCGCTTCGCGTTGTGGAACGCGAACAGCCCGAAGTCGAGCAGCGCGCCGGCGACGGGCTCGTCGTCGATCAGGATGTGCCGGTCGACCAGGTGCCACCCGCGCGGGCGCACCAGCAGCGTGGCGGTCTCGTCGCCGAGCCGGTAGGTCCGGTCGCCCTCGGTCTGCTCGATCGTCCCCTCGATCGCGTCGATGAGGTTCGCCTGGCCGCCGACGACGTTCGACCAGGTGGGCGACAGGGCGTCCTCGAAGTCGGCCATGAAGCCGCGCGCGCCCGAGTTGAGGGCGTTGATGACCATCTTGCGATCGGTCGGGCCGGTGATCTCCACGCGGCGGTCCTGGAGCGCGGGCGGCGGCGGAGCGACGCGCCAGTCGCCCTCGCGCACGTTGCGCGTCTCGGGCAGGAAGTCGGGCAGGTCGCCGGCGTTCCAGCGGGCCACGCGGTCGGCGCGCGCCGCCACGAGCTCCCTCCGCCGCTCGTCGAACGCGCGGTGGAGGCCGGCCACGAACTCGAGCGCGTCCGAGCTCAGGACCTCCGCCACGCGCTCGGCGTGGACGCTGCCCTCGATGGCGATGCTCACCTCTGTTCTCCCCGGATCGACATGTCCAAGAGCTCGACAGGATGCACGACCCGCAGCTCGCGGCCGAGGCGCTCGGCGTGGAGCGCGATCTGAAGCGCGCAGCCGGGGTTGCCCGCCGCGACCGTGTCGGCGCCGGTGTCGAGCAGGTTGCGCGCCTTGCGGCGGCCGAGCTCGGCGGCCGGCTCGGGGTTGACCAGGTTCCAGATCCCCGCGGAGCCGCAGCAGATCTCCCAGTCGGCCGGCTCCACGAGCTCGAGGCCCGGTATGTCGCGCAGCAGGCCGCGCGGCTCGCTGCGCACCGCCTGCGCGTGGGCCAGGTGGCACGCGTCGTGGTAGGCCACGCGCATCGGCAGGGGATGTCGCGGCGCGCGCGGCGCGCCGCCGCTCAGGAGCTCCGACACGTCGCGCACGCGCGCGGAGAACGCCGCCGCGCGCTCGGCCCACTCCGGGTCGTCGCGCAGCAGGTGCCCGTAGTCCTTCATCGCCGAGCCGCATCCGGCGGCATTGACCGCCACCAGGTCGCAGTCGTCGAACGCCTCGATCGTGCGCCGCGCCAGGTCGCGCGCCGGCCCGTCGTCACCGGAGTGGAGCTGGAGCGCCCCGCAGCAGCGCGGCACGTCGGGCGCCGCCACCTCGTAGCCCTCGGCCGCGAGCACGCGCGCGGTCGCCGCGTTCACGTCGGAGAAGAAGACGCGCTGCACGCAGCCCTGGAGCAGGCCGACGCGCGCGCGGCGCTCTCCGCTCGCCGGCGTGACCGGCGGCGGACCGGGCTCCCCGGCGCGGGCG
>DATENL010000237.1:0-14491 GCA_035275105.1 Thermoleophilaceae bacterium | reverse complement strand
GGCCACGTGGCTGGGCGCGGATGGCGCTGTCGCTCGCGGCCGGGCGGCACGAGGCGCGGGCGAGCAAGGGGGCCCTCCTGCCCGCCAGGGCGAGCGTGGTGGCGGGGCCCTAGCCGGCTATTCCGGGAGGCGCATGTGCAGGCGCGCGACGGCGCCGTCCGCGTGCGTGCGCAGCTGAACGAGGTCGCAGAGGTGGTTGGCGAGCCAGATCCCGCGGCCGCCGTCCGGCACCGGCGCGACGCGGCCGGCCAGCGGGTCGCCGATCCGCCCGGAGTCCCGGATGTCGCAGACGAGCGTCCGCTCGCCGCGCCAGATCCGCAGCGTTCCGTGGCCACCGCCGTGGCGGATGCTGTTGGCGGCGGCCTCGCTCGCGGCGAGAACGAGGTCGGCGGCCCGCTCGGCCTCGAGCCCGGCCGCGGCCGCCTCGGCGCCGACCAGCGAGCGCACGTCGCCGATCGACTCGAGCCCGAAGCCGAGCTCGCGCGCGTCGTCCGGCGGCGAGCCGAGCGGCTTCTCCAACCCGGCGGTAGCCGTGTTCGCGCGGTACGCGACGCTTGTCCACCGAACCTCCCCGTCGGAGACGAGCGGGTGGCTGCGGCGAGCCTCGTCGATCACCTCGGGGGGGAGCGCCGACGCGTCGTAGGGGCACAACAGCCGGAATGCCGGAGCGTCCGCGAACGCGAGGTTGAGGAGCGATTCGTGCGTCTGGCATTCCACGAGCTCGTCGCTCGAGCGGCCCGCCCAGATCGGCTCGCCGACGCCGCGCATGGGCCGGTCCGCGTCCTCGTCGGCGAAGTCGCGCCAGGCCGGGATGATCCGAGCGGGGTTGCACCCGACCTCCTCCATGTCGCCGAAGCGCACGGCGCCGGCGTCGGCGCCGAGCGCCTCGCGCAGCAGGCCGATCTTCCGCGCGCCGACCATCACGAGCACCGGCTCGCCCTGGGCGAGCCCCTCGCGGACGAAGCCGGACGTGAGCTCGACGAACTCGTCGTCGCCCGCGTAGAGCAGCGCCTCGTGCTCGAACCCCTGTACCCGCATGGTGGCGAGCCTAGTAGATGGGGTATGGCGCATGGGCGCCCGTTCCCGACGTCGCGCTCCCTCGGACTCGCTAATACTCCCGCCGTGGCCCGCCGGCTCGCATCCCTCGTTCTCGCCGCGCTCACCGTGCCGGCCGGAGCGGCCCATGCGGCCTACACCGGCACGGTGGACGTGGACCAGAGGCGCGCGTCGCTGACCGGCTCGGGCCCGGTCGTCGTCACGACGGGCGGAGGCGCGTTCCACCACGGTGCGATCGGGGCTGGGTTCGCCAGCGATCGCGACTTCGACTCCGTCAAGCCCGGCGACCAGACGGTGGGCGACCGGGACGGCTGGCAGCTCAACGTGAGCGGCGGCGGGCACGACTCGCTCGAGCTGCGCGAGGGCGAGCCGACCGACCCGGTCGCGTTCGGCTTCGGTCACACGTTCTTCCCCGGCGGGGTCCCGTGCGTGGTCCGCGACCCGAACGACCGTCACGGCGCGACCGCCTTCTCGCTGCACCCCGACGAGGAGGCGCAGCTCTGCTACCCCGACGGCATCGACCGCGTCACCGTCCGCGGCGGGGCCCACGAGGACCAGTTCGGGGTTCTCGACACCGAGGCCGGGATCCCGATCCGGCTGTTCGGCGGAGCCGGCGGCGACTCGGCGACCGAGTCCTCGAACGTGCCGTCGGGCGTCGGCATCCCGCACAACCCGCTCTCAGCGGTGAGCTTCTCGGGCGGGCCGGGCGGCGACCTCGTGACCTTCAACGACGGGCCGGGCAAGAAGCGCGCCGGCTACGCCATCGAGGATGGGCGAGTCAAGAAGACGCCAGGACCGCCCGCGCTCTCGTTCGACGGCGCCGAGACGGTCTGGCTCTATCCGCAGGACGGGCCGTCGGACATCGACATCGGTCGCACCGGCGGCGCGATCGTGCAGGTGTTCGGGGACTTCTTCGGGCAGCGGGGCCCGGACCGGATCGACGCACGCGGAGCCGACGGTCCGGTCGTCGTCACGGGCAGCACGGGCAACGACACGATCCTGGGCGGACCGTTCTTCGACTCCCTGGCGGGCGGCGGCGGCAAAGACGCGATCGACGCGCGCGACCAGGCGTCCGACCGCGTGGAGTGCGACGGCGGGAACGGGAGCGTGCGGGTCGACAGGCTCGACACCGTGGTGAGGTGCCCGACCGCGAAACGGTCGGCCCCGCTGCTCGCCCTGTGGAAGGCGCGGTTCGCGCCGAGGACGGCCGCCCCCGGGACGAAGCTGCACCTGAGCGCGTCCTCCACGGCGCGCGGCCGGGTCAGGCTCACCTTCCGCCGGCGCAAGGACGGGAAGCTCGTCCGGGACGGGACCGCCGAGGTCGGGTTGAAGCTGGGCCCGAACGCCGTGGCCGTCGGGCCGAAGGTGGAGCGCGACGGCCAGAAGCGCACGCTCCCGAAGGGGAGGTACTCCGTGAAGGCGCAGCTCCGTCGCGGCGACGCGAGATCGAAGACCGTCGTGCTGGCGCTCACGATCGGCTGATCGGGCGGGCGACCTCCGGCGGGGTACGGCCTCCCGTAGTCGCGGACGGAGGCAGGCCCCATTCTCGCGCGCGCCCGCGCGTGGGAACCTCAGGACATGCCCGAGATCCAGCACATAACGGTCCAACTCGACGGGATCACCGCCGGCGACTACCTCGCGCACCAGCTCGACCCCGACCCGCCCCTCGAGGCCTCGCGCCTGCGCTCGGTCAGCCTCGACGTGCCCGGCCCGCTCGGCGACTCGATCGGCGCCGCGCTCCACTGGGACGGCCGCCCGCCGTCCGCCCGGGCCGCGGCCGCTGCGGCCGGCTTCGCGCTCACCGGCGACGTGATCGACGTGCGCTCGCACGTGGAGGCCGCCCGCGCGCCGTTCCCCACCCGGCGCGTGCTCGCCGCCGCGGCGTAGCGAGCCTCGCCCCACGCCACCCGGCGCCAGGCCCCGCCCGCCTGGCTGATTACGGCGGCCCGGGAGCAGGTGGCACGGATTGCGTCAGCCATGTTGACGCAATCCGTGCCACCTCCCTTCGGGCCGCCGTAGAAAGCCGCTGTTTGCGTAAGAGCGACCGCCCCGCGGCAGGGATCAGGCGAGCGCTCGGAGCGCCGCCGCAGTCCCCGCCGCCAGCGCCAGCGTGAGCACGAGCGGCGCGCGGCGCGCCGCCGCCACTGCCGCCACCGCCACGCCGGCCGTCCGGGCGTCGACGTGGAAGCTGCCTTCCTCGGCACTGAAGGCCTCGACGAGCGTGAGCGCGGCGAGCAGCGCGGGCGCGACCAGCCCCAGGACAGGCATCGCCCACGCCGGCAGCTCGCGCCCGCCGACCGCGAGCGGGCCCGCGGCCTTGATCGCGAAGGTCGTGACGGCGAGCACCCCGATGACGATCCAGGCATCGGTCACCGGCGCAGCAGCCCCGTCAGCGCCGCGGCGCTCGCCGCCACGATCGGGATCCCCGCCGGCGTGAGCGGCACGAGGGCGGCGGCGATCGCGGCTCCGAGCACCGCGGCGACGACAGCCGACCCGTCGCGCAGCTCGTCGACGAGCAGGACGAGGAAGAACGCGGGGAACAGCGCGTCGAGGCCGAGGGCCTCGGGATCGTCCACGAGGTCGCCGGCCAGCACGCCGGCGACCGTGCCGAGCACCCACGCGGGGTACTGCGCGAGCGTGCCGCCGATCAGGGCGTGCCGGTCGAAGCGGCCGTCGCCCATGCTGGCGAGCCCGAACGACGCGTCGACGATCGCCTGGCCCTGGAGCGCGCGCCGCACCCGCCCGCCGCGGAGCCACGGCCCGATCGCTATCCCCATCGCGAGGAACCGGAGGTTGAGCAGGACGCCGGAGAGGATCGCCGCGCCGGGGCCGCCGCCGCCCGCGAGCACCGACACCGCGGCGAACTGCGCCGACCCGGCGAACACGATCACCGACATCACGATCGCCTCCTCCGCACCGATCACCGGGCGGGCGGTCACGCCGAACGACATCGCGACGAAGAAGACCGCCACGCCGAGCGGCGCCGTCCTGCGCGCGGCCGCTCCGACCCGTGCGCGGCGTTCGTCCCCTTCCATCTTGGGAGCGTAGGCAGTAGGGTCGGCGCGATGGCCGAGGCCACCGACGTCGAGCAGATCCTCGTCACCGAGCGGGAGCTCTGGCAGGACGGGCCGCCGCACGAGCTGTTCAAGCGGCTGCGCGGGGAGTGCCCCGTCCACTGGACCGAGAAGATCACCGAGTACCCGAACGAGGACGGCTTCTGGTCGGTCACGACCGCGGACGACATCCACGAGGTGAGCCGCGACTGGGAGACCTACTCCTCCGCCACGGGCATCACGGCGCTGCGCGAGGCGATCATCCCGCTCGAGCTCACGCGCGCGATGTTCATCGGGATGGACCCGCCGATGCACGACCGCCTGAAGGCGCTGTTCCAGCGCGGGTTCACGCCCAAGCGGATCGCCGAGCACGAGGACGAGATCCGCGCGATCACGACGCGCGTGCTCGACCGCCTCGACGGTCGCGAGACCTGTGACCTCGTCATGGACGTGGCGCAGCCGGTCGTGTCGCGCGTGATCGGGAGCTTCATGGGCGTCCCGCCGGAGGACGACGAGATCTGGGCGCGGTTGATGAACACGATGCTCGGAGCCGGCGACCCCGACCTGAACCCGGAGGGCGTCGAGTCGGTCATGCAGCGCGACGTACCCGAGATGTTCGAGCGCTGCGGGCGCCTGATCGCCGAGCGCCGCGAGAACCCGACCGACGACCTGACGAGCGTGCTGGTGCACGCCGAGGTCGACGGCGAGACGCTCGAGGAGCACGAGATCGTCATGGGCTTCTTCCTGCTCCTCGCGGCCGGCAACGACAGCACGCGCGCGACCTACGCGAGTGGCATGCGCGCGCTGCTCGAGGACTCGGAGCAGCGGCAACTGGCCGTGGACGATCCCTCGCTCGTGCCGAGCATCGTCGAGGAGGCGCTGCGTCTCTTCCCGGCCTTCGCGCACTTCGCCCGCACCGCCACGCGCGACGTCGAGCTGAACGGCAAGCAGATCCGCGAGGGCGACAAGGTCGTGATGTGGTACGTCTCGTCCAACCGCGACGAGGAGCGCTACGACGACCCGGACAGCTTCGACGTCAGGCGCAACCCCGAGCACCAGGCCTTCGGTGCGGGCGGCCGCCACTTCTGCCTCGGCACGGCGCTGGCGCGCCTCGAGCTGCGGATCCTGTTCGAGGAGACCCTGAGGCGCTTCCCCGCGATGGAGCTCGACGGCCGGCCGCTGTACGCGGAGTCGCCGTTCGTCAACCAGCTCAAGACGCTCCCGGTCAGGCTCAACGCGTAGTCTGCCGCCCCCGGTGGCGGCCCCCTACAACCTCGACGGCAAGGTCGTGTTCATCACGGGCGCGGCCCGCGGCATCGGCCTCGGCACCGCGAAGGCCGTGCACCGGCGCGGCGCGTCGGTCGTGCTGATGGACCTCGACCGCGAGGCGATCGAGCGCGCGGCGACGGAGGTGGGCGAGCGTGCGCTCGGCCTGGCCGGCGACGTGACGGACACGGCCTCCCTCGACGCCGCGGTCGCCGCCGCAGTCGAGCGCTTCGGCGGCATCGACGTGGCGATCGCCAACGCCGGAATCGCGCCGCAGGCGCGCACCATGCGCGTCTACGAGCCGGAGCTGTTCGAGAAGGTGCTCGACGTGAACCTGGTCGGGGTCTGGAGGACGGCGCGTGCGTGCCTGCCGCACGTCATCGAGCGGCGCGGGCACATCCTGATGATCTCGTCGATCTACGCCTTCATCAACGGGATCTTCGTGACGCCGTACGCGGCTTCGAAGGCCGGCGTCGAGCAGCTCGGCCGCGCCCTGCGGGTCGAGCTCGCGCGGCACGGCACGACGGCCGGGGTCGCGTACTTCGGCTACGTGAAGACCGAGATGACGCGAGTCGGGATCGAGGAGGACCCGCTCGCGGCCAACTTCGGCGACGTCGCCCCGCGCTTCCTCCGCAAGCAGATCACCGCCGACGAGGCGGGCGAGGCGCTGGCGCGAAGCGTCGAGCGCAGGGCCGCGCGGGTGACGGCGCCGCGGCGCTGGGCCGTGCTCTCCGCCCTGCGCGGGCTCTTCAGCCCCGGGCTGGACGCGCGGATGGCTCGCGACGAGCAGCTCCAGGCGATGATCGCCGAGGCCGACGTCCAGGGCCGGCTCGAGGCGAAGGTGGGCTAGGCGAGCAACTGCTCGCGAAAGGTCGCGGCGAGCCAGTCGCCGAACCGCTCGGCGCTCCAGCCGCGCTCCCCCACCAAGAGCCAATACGTGCTGGGGTGATTGATCGTCCACAGGACGTCTGTCGCCGAGTCGACGTCCAGCTCCGGCCTGAGGGCTCCCGTCTCGGCCATGCTCTCGACGATCGCGCGCTGGTTGTCGAGGAAGTCCGCCTGGATCCGCCCCCAGAGCTCGGCCGCATCCGGGTCCACCGGTGCCGCCGTGCGGATCGCCTCCATCAGCGCGCCCGCGCGCGTCTTGACCGCCACCGACATGCCGGCGGTCGCCCGCAACTTCTCCACCGGGTCGCGCTCCTCGAGCACCGCCCGGTACCACGCCCTGTCGCCTATGGGCGCGGCGTCCTCGTCCCCGCGGAGGAGCAGGTGCCAGACCGCGCGCAGGAGCCCGCTCTTGGTCTCGAACGCGAGGTACACCGTCTTGACCGCGACGCCGGCCTCGCGCGCGACGGCCGCCATCGAGGTCGCGGGATAGCCGTCGCGCTCGAAGAGCCTCTGTGCGGCGGCGAGGATCGCCCGCCGCGTGACCGCCGCCTGCTCGCGCCGGCGGCTCGAGTCGTAGCGGCGCTTGGGCGCCGGCTTCGGGTTCGACTTGACGCGCTGGCTCATTTCGCTACTCTGCCCATGAATTCAATACTCGCTGCGGGTAGTCAATTGTAGGACGAACCGAGAGGCAGGTGGCAGATGACGTTCATGGTGATGCGCGGACAGGTCGGAGACTTCGACGCCTGGAAGGAGCGGTTCGACTCGGACCCGCCGCGGGCGCGCGAGTCGGCGACCGGGTACAGCGTCCTTCGCAGTGCGGACGACCCGGGCGAGGTGTTCGTGCAGGTCGAGTTCCCGACCCGCGAGGACGCCGAGGAGGGCCGGCGGCGGCTCGTGGAGTCGGGCGTGCTGGAGCGGCTCGAGGAGCACACGGGGCCGACGCTCTGCGAGCAGGTCGCCTCGGTCAGGCTCTAACCCAGCGTTTCGTACCCCCTGGCCGGGGGGTATACGCTCCGGCCAGGGGGTACCAGTTGCATCGCAGGGGCCTGACCGTCGTCGTAGCCGTGCTCGTCCTGCTCGTCGGGGCGACGTCCGCGCGCGCCGACGAGAAGGGCTCGTTCGCGCTGTCGAAGACGCGCGCGACCGCCGCCTGGAAGGGCTCGATGTCACTCGGCGCCTTCGCGGCGGGCGCTCCGCCGTCCGAGCTCTGCGCCTCGAGCGACGCCTGCGACGCGGCGAAGCTGCGCGTGAAGCTGCCGCGCGGCACGTGGAGCGGTCGCCCCGGCGGGATGCTCGTCGCGATCCAGTGGCCGTACATCGACGGCGGCTATGACCTCGACCTGTACGTCTACGGCCCCGACGGCCGCCTCGCCGGCACGAGCGACACGCTCGCGTTCTCGCGCAACGAGGGGGCGTGGATCGAGAACCCGCGCAACGGGACCTACACGGTCGTGATCGCGCCGAAGGTCGTGTGGTCCGTCCCGCGCAACCTGGCGGACCGCCTCGGCCGGCCCAAGCTCGGGCCGCTCGAGTACAGGGCGTTCGTCGAGTTCGAGCGCGGGCTCACGATCACCCGAGCCGAGCAGAGCGCCGGCCTCCCCTACGTCCGGACGATCATCGCCCACGGCCGCCGGAGCGCGCGGCCCGTTCGGCCCCTGCTGCCCGACCTGATCTCCACGAAGCCCGACGAGTTCCACATGGAGACCGGCCAGGGCGCCCACTTCTACTTCTTCATGGACCGCGGGCTGCGACACGCGCCGAGCTGCTATCCGCAGGAGACGACCGGCCTCAACCAGGAGACGCCCGCGCCGACCGCCGACGGGCCCACGCGCTGCCTGCGCTGGGACCAGGGCGAGTACAACTTCGGCGACGGCCCGCTCGAGCTGCACAACTACTCGAACAAGGGCGACGGCACCAACCTCTACCAGCGGGTCTACCGCACCGACGGCGGCATCACCCAGAAGCTCGCCGGCTCGGTCAAGTTCAGCTCGACCCACGGCCACTTCCACGCCCAGGGCTTCCAGGACATCGGCCTGTATGCGCGGAAGCGCGACGGCCGCCGCGGCAGGCTGATCGCCCGTCCGCCGAACAAGGGCATCTGCATGGTCGACATCGAGAACGCCTACTTCGGCCGCACGGACCGGCCCGGCAACCCACTCCAGAACGACCTGCCGGGCACCTGCGACGCGTCGACGCACCAGGACCCGAACGACCCGACATACCCCAACGAGCCCTACCTCCAGATGGGGATCACGCCCGGCTTCGCCGACATCTACCCGTGGTTCGTGGCCGACCAGTACATCGACGTCTCGAACGTCCCGGACGGCAGGTACGTCCTCCGCGCGACAGTCAACCGAAGCCGCAGGATCCGCGAGTCGGACTACGGCAACAACTCGGCCCAGGCGTGCGTCGAGATCCGCGGGACGACCGCGCGCGGCTGCTGACCCGCGCCTTCTACGCGCCGATCAGCGTGACGGCCCGGCGTTCACGGTGAGCCCGCTCCGGTTGCCGCGCGCCGACGTGAACCTGCGCTCGCGGTGGCCGGCGCTGTCGGTCGCGCGCGAGCGCACGACGTAGCGGCCCTTCGGCAGCGGCTTCCTCAGCCTGAGCCGCCACTTCGCGGTGCCCTTCGCGCGCAGCCAGACGGGCCTCCCGCAGTCGCCCGGCTCGAGCGCGCCGCCCTTCGTGAGCCAGAGGCAGGCCTTGCCGCCGCGCTTCCCGACCGACACGTCGACCCGCTCGACGCCGACGTCGTCGCGAGCGGTGCCCGCTATCCGCTTGAGGTTGCCCGGGTTCGCGTGCGCGGGCAGCGGCGCGATCCGCGAGCTCGGAGGCGCGTCCGCCTTCACCGCGAGCGACACCTTGGCCGGGCTCGACTCGAGGATCCCGTCACTCGCGTGGAAGGTGAACGAGTCCGCGCCCGTGAACTTCGGCGCCGACCGGTAGACCACGGTGCCCGCCGCGGCCCCGCCGATCGTGCCGTGGGCGGGCAGCGTGAACGACCGCGAGAGAGCGTCGCCGTTCGGGTCGCTGCAGGGGAGCGCGATACGGACCGCGGCCCCGCTGACCACCTTGCGCTTGACCGGCTGGCAGACGGGCGCGAGCTCGCGCCGGAACACCCTGACCGCTCCGCCGGCCCCGCTCATCTGCGCGGCGACGTAGACGGCGCGCCGGTCGCCCGTCACCGCGATTCCGGTGGCGCGCGTCACGCCGGCGGCGCCCACGCAGCCCGCGTCGGCGGCGGCCTTGAAGCACTGGACCTCGTTGTCGAGCGCGCCGGTCACCGGGTCCACCGAGAACGCGGCGAGACCGTCGAACGACCCGAGGTAGACGTTCTCGCCGTCCGGCCCCACCCCCACGCCGAGCGCCCCGGACAGCCCGCGCCCGCGGCGGCAGTTGGCGTTGCCCGGCACGTCGAAGCAGTTCAGCTCGGCGTTCAGCTCGCCGGTCGCCTTCCGCGAGAAGCTCGCGACCGCGCCGCCGCCCTCGCCCGAGCTCACGTACACGTTGTGCCCGTCCGCGCTGAGCACCAGCCCGTTCGCGCCGGCGAGGCCGTCGCCGTCGGTCAGGCAGAGCGAGCCGGACGCCACCTCCGCGATGCACTTGTCGGGGAACTCGAGCGTGCCGTCGGCCTTCAGGTGGTAGCTGAGCACCGCACCGCCGTCGGCGCCCGAGGTGAAGAAAAGCTCGCTGCCGTCGACCGCGATCCCGCTCGGATGCAGGACCGTGCTGCTCTCCTGGCACCCGGGCGCGCCGCCGATCGTGCCGGTGGCGCAGCTCGTCTCGGTGCCGACGGCGCCACTCGGCGCCGTTCCGAACGACGTGAGCGCGCCCTGGCTCGGGCCGCCGTAGTAGGCGCTCACGTAGACCCGCTTGCCGTCCTCCGAGACGGCGACGTTCTGGGCGCCCTCGAGCCCCGCCTCCTTGCCACAGCCCCCCGCCCCTTTGGCGCTCATGCAGTTGCGCTGGGCGGACACCCTGCCGGTCGCGGGGTCGAGGGCGAACGCGGCCACGGCCCCGTCGTCGCTCACGTGGTACGCCGAGGCGACGTAGATCGTCTTGCCGTCGGGCGAGAGCGCGAGCCCGCGAGCGCCGTCGAGCCCGTTCCCCTTGGTGCAGCCGAAGCTCAGCGTCTGGCTCCAGCACGCCACCCGCTCCTTGATCGCGCCCGAGGCCGGATCGACCCGGAAGCCCGTCAGCGAGCTGCTCTCGTACGACGCCACGTACGCGAACCGGTTGTCGGCGCTCACCACCACGTCGGCCGCGTGCGAGAGCTGGTTCGAGTCGAGGCAGCCCGCCGTCGCCAGCTCGCTCCAGCAGCCGCCGGGCGTCGGGATGGGCGTCAGCCGCCCTTCGCCGGGAGGCGACGCGGCGCCGGCGCTCGCCGGCGCGAGCGCGGCCGCCACCAGCAGGGTTGCGCTGACCGGCCCTCGACGCACGCTGCGGCGCATGCGCCAAAGCTCTCAGAGCCGGGCGCGCAAAGCAAGCGGGCCGATCAGAGCGGCTCGAGAACGAACACCTCGACCGCGAGGTCCGGGTCGATGTGGTTGTCGCTCATGAAGCCGATCACCTTCCGGCCCGTGAGCTTCTCGATCTCCCGGCTCATCTGCTCGCGCATGACCTCCTGCCACCTCCGCCGAACGTCGAGCACCGTCGCGCCCTCGCCGGCGTCGGCGAGCGACTGCTCGCCCTTCGTCAGCGTGTCCTGGAGGACCACGAACACGCCGTTCTCGCCGAGCGTGGTCTTCGCCTTGGTCGGCCCGCGACCGGTCGTCCGCGCGAGCCCCTGCACGACGGCGTTGGAGATCGCGGCCGTCAGCTGCCCGGTGTGACCTAACTCGCCGTTCTGGCTTGGCGGCTCATCGCGCATGGTCGACTCCCGCCCTCGGTGAGGTGGAACCGCGTGGGTAAATCATTTGTCCGGCCCTTCTGCGGCTCGCAGCGCGTTCCGCATCGAAGTGTCCGGCGGATCCCCTGCGGCGTCCCCGCAGCCGCAGCCGATCGGGATCCACGCAACGAAGGCGTCGGGTGTCGTACAAGCGTACCCCCTTCGGCAGCGGGTGTGTTCGCGCCAAACCGAAACGGCGTACAGTGGGTGGCTGGCTACGGGACTGCCTGGCGCCGGAACGGCGTCGGGACGGGACCAAAGGAGGCGCCCATTTACGGGTCGCCCAGCGAGGCGGATCTCGCCGCAGCAGCACATCGCCGTCCCCCGGCGATGCGCGGCTGGACGCAGGCGTCCGTCGAGATGGATTGCCGGCGCCCGAGGCCGGCATGGGGCCATGGACGGTCCCGTCCTCTTTTCAGCCAGGCACGGGATGGCGCGGGGCCGTGGTCGGCCCCGCGCCATCAGCCCATCAGTCCTGGAACTGCCCGGCGTAGATCGCGAACGTCGCGCCCTGCGGGTCCCGGAGGACGGCGATCTTCGCCATTCCGATGTCCACCGGCCCGATGAGCTTCGAGCCGCCGAGCTCCTCGGCGCGCGCGATGCCGCGGTCGATGTCGTCGATGCCGAAGTAGGCCAGCCAGTTCGGCGGCCCCTGACCCTCCCGCAGCTCGTGCATCCCACCGTTGCTGCGGTCGCCGTTCATGATGACCTCGTAGCGCTCCGGGCTGTTCTCGAACGCCTGCGTGCTCCAGCCGAACAGGTCGCCGTAGAAGCGGATCGAGCCGTCGACGTCCGGGGACGCGAGCTCGTTCCACGCGAGCGCCCCGGGGGCGGTCACGAACCGGGCGCCGATGCTCTCGCGCGGCTCCCAGACCATGAAGAACGCCCCCTGCGGGTCCTGGATCACCGCCATCCTGCCGGCCTCCATCACGTCGAACGGCGGCGCGTGGACGGTGGCGCCGAGCTGCCCGGCCCTCTCCGCCGCCGCGTCGGCGCTCTCCACGGTCACGTACGAGTTCCACATCGGCGGCACGCCCGCCTCGCGCTGCTGCTGCGGTTGCGGGGAGATCGCGGCGACCTCCCTGCCTCCGAGCAGCATCATCGAGTAGTGCACGCCGTCTCCGACCGGCAGGTCGTTCGCCTCCCAGCCGAACAGCCCGGAGTAGAACGCCTTCGCCCCGTCCTGGTCGGTGGTCGTGACGTCCGCCCAGGAGAAGGTCCCGGGCGCGTGTGAGGTTCGCTCGCCCACCTAGCCCAGCGCCTCCTTCATCTCGGCCGTGTCGCCCAGGCTCTGAACGCGGTTGACCTTGCCGTCGCCGCCGAAGCGCCAGATCTCGACGCCGGGCGACTTGATCTCGTTGCCCGCCTTGGTCTTGGCCGTGATGTTCGAGAGCACCACGATCGTGTCGCCCTCCTCCACCAGCTCGTCGGCGCTCACGTTGAAGCTCTCGAACATCTCGCCGATCTGCCCGAGAGCCTGCATCACCGCGTCCTTGCCCTCGTTCTTGCCGGACATGGGAACGCCCTCGGTGTTCGGGCCCTCCCACACGACGTCGTCGCTGTAGAGCTCGGCGACCGTGTCGGCGTCGCCCGAGTTGAACGCGTCGTAGCCGCGCTTGAGGGCGTCTGAGTTCTCTGACATTCGTTGCCTCCCGGTGCTCGGATGGGGTAGGGCGCGGAAGCTACTCCTGAGCGGCTCGCGGTGTCAAGATCCCGCGATGCCCGAGCGCGAGGACCTCGCCGAGATCCTGCGCCGGCGCGCGCTGACCGAGGACGACGCGCGCCCCGACGCGGTCGAGAAGCGGCACGCACGCGGCGGCCGCACCGCGCGCGAGAACGTGGCCGACCTCGTCGACCCCGGCTCGTTCGTGGAGTACGGGCGCTTCGCGATCGCGCCCCAGCGGCAGCGGCGCGAGCTCCAGGACCTGATCGAGCGGACGCCGGCCGACGGCCTCGTGGCCGGCACCGCGCGCGTGAACGGCGAGCTGGTCGGCGACGAGCGCGCGGCGTGCGCCGTGCTCTCGTACGACTACACGGTGCTCGCCGGGACGCAGGGCGCGCTCGGCCACCTCAAGAAGGACCGCCTGTTCGAGCTGATCGAGCGCATGCGGCTGCCGACCGTTTTCTTCGCCGAGGGCGGCGGCGGGCGCCCGGGCGACACCGACTACCCGCAGGTCTCGGCGCTCCACGTGCGGGCGTTCGCGCTCTGGGCGAGGCTGTCGGGCCTCGTCCCGCGGATCGCCGTCGTCAAGGGCCGCTGCTTCGCCGGGAACGCGGTGATCGCCGGCTGCTCCGACCTGATCGTGGCGACCGAGGACGCGTCGATCGGGATGGGCGGCCCGGCGATGATCGCCGGCGGCGGCCTCGGCGACGTGGACCCCGACGACGTGGGCCCGATCGAGATGCAGGCGCCGAACGGGATGGTCGACCTGGTCGTCGCCGACGAGGCCGAGGCCGTCGCCGCGACGCGGAAGCTGCTCGGCTACTTCCAGGGCTCGCTGCCGCCGGGCGGCGCACCCGACCAGGAGCGCCTGCGCGACATGGTGCCCGAGCGCGAGCGGCGCGCCTACAAGGTGCACCCGATCGTCGAGACGCTCGCCGACGAGGGCAGTGCGACCTTCCTGCGCGAGCGCTTCGCGCCCGAGCTCACGACCGCGCTCCTGCGGATCGAGGGCCGGCCGATCGGGCTGATCGCCAACAACACGATGCACATGGCGGGGGCGATCACCAGCGACGGCGCGGACAAGGCGGCGCGCTTCATGCAGCTCTGCGACGCGTTCGACCTCCCGATCGTGTCGCTCGTCGACACGCCCGGGATGATGGTCGGGCCGAAGGCCGAGGCGACCGGGCTCGTGCGCCACACCTCGCGCCTGCTGGTGGCCGGCGCGGCGCTGAGCGTCCCGTTCGTCGCCGTGGTCCTGCGCCGCGGCTACGGGCTCGGGGCCCAGGCGATGGTCGGCGGGAGCCTCCACGAGCCGCTGCTCACGGTGGCGTGGCCGAGCGCGCACCTCGGGCCGATGGGGCTCGAGGGCGCCGTGCGGCTCGGGCTCCGCAAGGAGCTCGAGGCGATCGCCGACGAGGAGGCGCGCGAGCAGCGCGTACGCGAGGTGACCGCCGCCGCCCAGGAGAACGCGAAGGCGATCAACGCGGCGATGCTGTTCGAGCTGGACGACGTGATCGACCCGGCCGAGACTCGCTCGCTGATCGCCTCGACCCTCGCGGCCGCGAGCGGCCCGCGGCGCCCACCGCACGGCCACCGGTTCGTCGACACCTGGTAGTCCTAGGGCGCGGCGCCGGCAGCGAGCTGAGCGCCACGGCGGCGCGCCCGCCGGCGGTCGCG
>DATENL010000236.1:0-4446 GCA_035275105.1 Thermoleophilaceae bacterium | reverse complement strand
CGAGCTCCGCCTCGATCCGGGCGCGCAGCTCGGGCGGCGGCGGTGGCCGCAGGTCCAGGTCCGTGAGCGCCGCGCGCAGGTAGAGGCCCGTGCCGCCCACCACGATCGGCCGCCGCCCGGACGCGCGCGCCCGGTCGATCTCCCCGTGCGCGAGCGGCATGAACTGCCCGACCGAGAACGTCTCCGACGGGTCCACGACCGCGATCAGCCGGTGCTCGAGGCGGTCGCGCTCGGCTGGCGTGGCCGCTCCGGTGAGCGCCCCCATCCCGCGGTAGACCTGGAGCGCGTCGGCCGAGATCGCGACCGGGTCCTCGCCGCGCTCGCGCAGGAGGTCCGCCAGCTCGACCGCGACCGCGGTCTTGCCGACCCCCGTCGGCCCGAATATCGCGATTACAGCGGGCGCCCCGGCGGCGGTCACCTGAGCCGCGCTAGCAGGCGCTCCTCGCCCCCGAGCGTCGTGCTGGTGGCCGACTCGATCCGGACCTCGGTCAGCTCGCCCGGGGCCGCCGCGCCGTGGAAGTTGACGGTCTTGTTGTGACGCGTGCGGCCGCGCAGCTTGGAGGGGTCGGTGCGCGACGGCCCCTCCACGAGCACGTCCACGTCGCGCCCGACGAACCGCTGCGCGCGCTCGCTGGCGCGCCGCTGCACGACCTCCACGAGCCGCTCCATGCGCTCGCGCCGCACGTCGTGCGGCACCTGGTCCTCGTAGCCGGCGGCGAGCGTGCCGCGTCGCGGTGAGTAGATGAACGTGAAAGCGGAGTCGTACCCCACCGACTCGGCGACCTCGAGCGTCTCGGCGAAGTCGTCCTCGGTCTCGCCCGGAAAGCCGACGATGATGTCCGTCGTGAGCGCGACGTCGGGTACGTGCTCGCGGATCAGCGCGACGCGGTCGAGGTAGCGCTCGCGGTTGTAGGTGCGGCGCATGGCCTTCAGGACCCGGCTCGAGCCGGACTGGAGCGGCAGGTGGATGTGCTCGCAGACGGACCGCAGCTCGGCGTGGGCGCGGATCACGTCCTCGCGCATGTCCTTCGGGTGGGGGCTGGTGTAGCGGATCCGGTCGATCCCCTCGACCGAGTCCACAAGCCCGAGCAGCTCCGCGAAGGTCGTCTTGGCGCCCTTCGGGAGGTCACGTCCGTACGAGTTGACGTTCTGGCCGAGCAGCGTCACCTCGCGCACGCCGTCGGCCGCGAGCCGCTCGACCTCGGCGACGAGCTCCGGCGCCGGCCGGCTGACCTCGCGGCCGCGCGTGGACGGCACGATGCAGTAGGCGCAGGCGCAGTTGCAGCCCACCGAGATCTGCACCCACGCCTGGAAGTCGCGCTCGCGCTTGGCTGGCAGATGGCCGGTGAAGCCCTCGAACTCGAAGAACCCCTGCGCCGTGAGGCTGTCGCTGGTGAGGAACTCCGCCAGCTTCGGCACCTGTCCCGGCCCGAAGGCCACGTCGACGAACGGGAAGCGCTCGAACACCTCGTCCTTGAGCGACTGGGCCCAGCAGCCGCCGATGCCCACCACCCGGTCCGGGTCCTCCGCCTTGAGGCGCTTCGCCTCGCCCAGGTGGCCGATCAGGCGGTTGTCGGCCTTCTCGCGGATCGAGCAGGTGTTGAACAGGATCAGGTCGGCGTCGGCGCGGTCACCGGCCTCGCGGTACCCCAGCGACTCGAGCATCCCCTTCATGCGCTCGGAGTCGTGCTCGTTCATCTGGCATCCGAACGTCGTTACGTGGTAGCGCTTCACAGCCGCCCAAGGCTACCGCCGGGCGCGGGCTTGACGCCACCGCTCAAATCGTTTTGACTGGCGCCATGGCTACTCCAAGAAGACGCACCTGCGCGCACGTCGCGGTCCACGAACTGCTGGTCGAGACCGACCCCGGCTACCGCGACCGGAGGCTCAAGATCCACGAGGAGACGCAGCGGATCATCGCGAGCGGGGAGGCGATGCGCGTCGCCCGGCGCGTGACGACCGTCCAGGTGGTGGTGCACGTCGTCTACCGCACGAAGCAGGAGAACATCTCCGACGCCCAGGTGCGCAGCCAGGTAGCCGCGCTCAACCGCGACTACGGCCTCAAGAACACGGACAAGAGCAAGGTGCCGCAGCCGTTCAAGAGCATCGTGGGCAACCCGAACGTGCAGTTCAAGCTCGCGACGCGGGATCCGGACGGGAAGCAGACGAATGGCATCACGCGGACCGCCACCACGGTCGACGGGTTCAGCTCGGACAACGGCGTGAAGAGCGCGAAGACAGGCGGCAGGGACCCGTGGGACACGGCCCGCTACCTCAACCTCTGGGTCTGCGCGCTCGGTCAGGGACTGCTCGGCTACGCGCAGTTCCCGGGCGGGCCGGCGGCCACCGACGGCGTCGTGCTGCTGAACACCGCCTTCGGCACGCGCGGCACGGCCGCGGCCCCGTTCAACAAGGGCCGCACCGCGACGCACGAGGTCGGCCACTTCCTCAACCTGCGCCACATCTGGGGCGACATGAACGACTGCACCGGCAACGACCAGGTCGCCGACACGCCGAAGGCCGAGGGCGCGAACTTCGGGAAGCCGTCGTTCCCGCACATCTCGTGCCACAACGGGCCGAACGGCGACATGTTCATGAACTACATGGACTACGTCGACGACGCGGCGATGGTCATGTTCTCCCAGGGTCAGGTCGCGCGCATGAACGCGACGCTCGCGGGCCCGCGGAAGTCGCTCGTGTCCTGAGATGATCCCGGCATGGCCGGGCTCGAGGGCACGTGGGCGCACGCTCACGAGGAGGACCGAGGAGGAGGCGAGATGGTGTTCAGGCCGTCGTCGCATCCGCTTCCGCCGTCCCGCGGGCGGCTCGTGCTCGAGCTGAGGCCCGACGGGACGTCGGTCGAGACCGCGCCCGGGCCCACGGACGCGCCGGTGTCGACCGAGGGGAGGTGGTCGCTCGACGGCGACAGCCTCGTGGTCGGCGACCACACCTGGCACGTGGTGTCGGCGGAGGCCGACCGGCTGGTGCTCAGGCGCTAGCGAACAGGGGCCAGGCCCCCGTTCGGCTACTTCGCGAACTCGACGGAGCGGCTCTCGCGGATCACCGTGACCTTGATCTGACCGGCGTACTCGAGCTCCTTCTCGACGTCGCGCGCGATCCGGTGCGACAGGAGCGCCACCGTGTCGTCGTCGACCTCCTCGGGGTGGACGATGACCCGGATCTCACGGCCCGCCTGCATGGCGTAGACCTTCTCCACCCCCGCGTGCCTGGTCGCGATCGCCTCGAGGTCGCGCAGCCGCTTCGTGTACTGCTCGAGCGACTCGCCGCGCGCCCCGGGCCGCGCGCCCGAGAGCGAGTCGACGATCTGGACGATCACCGCCTCGACCGTGCGCAGCTCCACCTCGTTGTGGTGCGCCTCCATCGCGTGGGCGACGGCCTCGGTCTCGCCGTAGCGGCGCGCCAGCTCTCCGCCGACCAGGGCGTGCGGCCCCTCGACCTCGTGGCTGACGGCCTTGCCGATGTCGTGCATGAGCGCGGCGCGCGCCGCGGTCTTCTCGTTCGCCCCGAGCTCGCCGGCGAGCAGGCTCGCCAGCCGCGCGCACTCGATCGAGTGGGCGAGGACGTTCTGGCCGTAGCTCGTGCGGTAGTGGAGCCGGCCGAGGAGCTTCGAGAGCTCGGGGTGGACGGTCCCGACGTTCGCCTCGAGCACCGCCTGCTCCCCCACCTCGGCGATGTGGTTCTCGATCTCCGAGCGGGTCTGGTAGTACGCCTCCTCGATCCGGGCCGGGTGGATCCGGCCGTCCTGGAGCAGCCGTTCGAGCGTCAGGCGGGCGATCTCACGGCGGACGCCGTCGAAGCCGGACAGGATCACCGCGCCGGGCGTGTCGTCGATGATGAAGTCGATCCCGGTGAGGGTCTCGAGCGCGCGGATGTTCCGCCCCTCGCGCCCGATGATGCGGCCCTTCAGGTCGTCCGACTCGAGGTTGACGAGCGACACCGTCGTCTCGGCCGCGTGGCCGCCGGCGATCCTCTGCATGACCGTGGCGAGGATGCTCCGGGCGCGGCGTTCGGCGTCGCGGCGCGCCTCCTGCTCGATCTGGCGGACGAGCTGGGCGCTGTCGTGGCGGAGCTCCTCCTCGAGCTCGGCCAGGAGGATCTGCCGCGCCTGGCCGGGCGTCAGGTTGGAGACGCGCTCGAGCTCGCGCACCTGCTGCTGCTTGGCCGACTTCAGCTTCTGCACCTCGTGGTCGAGGTTGCGCGCGCGGTCCGCCACCGACGTCTCGCGCCGCTCAAGCTCCGCGATGCGGACGTCGAGCGCCTCCTCCTTGCGCAGGATCCGCTCCTCGGCGCGAGCGATCTCCGCGCGGCGCTCGCGCAGCTCGGTGTCGATCGCGTCCTGTACCGCAGCGCTGGCCGGGGCGCTCGGCTGGCCCGCCCCCTCCGACCCGCCCGCCTCCTCGGGCGCGGCCGCCCTGCGCCCGCGCG